>JBNGED010000136.1:0-2023 GCA_049975605.1 Sediminispirochaetaceae bacterium
GTGTGGTAGAGTTCGCCGTCGACGTGGAAGTAACTGGGCTCCGCTGTGTTGATAGTGGTCGATTCCACCTCGTAGCGTTCGATCAGAGGATGACCGGCCTTGACCAGGTGGCTGTTTATCCGGTCGTGCCAGCCGTTCCATATTGATACGATATTCTTGACAGCCGATAGGCGGGTGGTGAACTGGAACAGATAGGCTTCCATCTTTCCGTTGTTGCAGACAACATCCGGACAGATCTTGAAGTGCTTCCCGTAGTAAGGTCGGCTGCCTATTTCGATCAAAGGAGGCCTGGTGATGCGGACGAAGCTGTCGAAGGGATGTTCGGCATTTATCTTCGCTCCCTTCATGACGTATTTACCGCGGGAGAAGGTGAGCTTCACATCGGGGAGCTTCCTGAAATCGAAATGCCTCAGGACGTGAAAACCGGCTGACAGATAGTAGCGGAAGCCCGGCGCGATCAGCTGGTTCCCTGCCGCGGAATGTTTCTCCCTGCGGACCCGCAGGACCTCCGCATCCACGCCGATTCCGAAGAGCTGACCGTAGACCGTGTCGTTTTCCGTCTCGATCTTCAGGAGGTCCACGGGTTCATAGTAGTCATGTTCGGCGCTGTTGATGTAGGTCTCGATCTGCTTGTTGATGCGCCAGGGTATTTCGTAGGAGTCCTGAATCCCGTTGCCCGTTCCGCCGCGGAGGAAGCCGAGGGCTTTGCCCTCCGGCCTATGGACCATCATTGCGTTGATGGCGTTGTGGACGGTGCCGTCACCTCCCCAGATGATGAGATACTTATTCGGGCCTGTACAGAACTTGACAACCTCGTCGCAGAGCTGCTGCGGGGTTCCGGCTTCGATCACCTCGGCGTTGGTCTCCTTTTTCAGGATTTTTTTCAGGATCTTCAGGGATGCCCGCCGCCGGGTAGGATTTATGAGGAAAATACCGTTTTCAATCCGGCTCTTTGAGTTGGTTTTCACAACCTAACTCTAATGTTCTTTGCCTTCGTGTGCAATACGGCCGGCCGGCTGAATTCGATGCCGGGACCACCGGAGCTGATGGATTTCTCTGTATACAAAATACAGGCAATATAAATTGCCGTTTTACACCAAATATGCTATATTTTTAGAATATTATTTCGGTCGCGAACCGACAAAAAGAGGTACCCACATGGCACAGACGATTCCCAAACTGCTCCAGGAGATGGTAGTCAACCATCCGGATATTGCCGCGCAGATGAGCAAAGACAGCGCCGGAGTTTTCCATCCGAGGAGCTTCAAAGAGCTCTATGAGGAGGTGCGGAAATTCGCCGCCGGTCTGCATCGGCTGAAGGTCAAGCGGGGCGACCACGTGGGCCTCATCTCGGAGAACCGCGCGGAATGGCTGGTCTCCGACCTGGCGCTTCTGTCGCTGGGAGCGGCGGATGTACCGCGCGGGAACGACAGCATGGCCCAGGAGCTGGCCTACATCCTGGGCTTTTCCGGCTGTTCCCTCGTCATCGTGGAGAATGAAGAACAGCTGAAGAAGGTCTACTCGGTACATGAAAAAATTGCCGGCCTGAAGCGGTTCATCGTTCTCGACCCGGATTTCACAGGCGCCGATACCGGCAGAGTGAAAGTCTCTACATACGCCGAAGTGATCGCGGACGGTGCGGAGTTCCTTGAGAGCAAACCCGACTTTATCGAAAAAGAGATCGAACAGGGCAGGGAGAACGACACGGCAACCATCATCTTTACTTCGGGGACTACCGGGGAACCGAAAGGGGTCGTCCTGTCGCACAGGAATTTTCTCCACCAGGTGGGATGCATTCCCGACCGGCTCGACGTCACGCCGGGGGATATCTGGATATGTGTCCTGCCCGTGTGGCACTCTTTTGAACGGATCGTACAGTATATCGCCCTCGGCAGCGCCTCCACGCTGGCCTATTCGAAGCCGGTCGGCCAGATCATGCTGGCCGACATGGCGGCGATCAAGCCCCACTGGATGGCCTCCGTCCCCCGTATCTGGGAGGCGGTCCGGGCCGGTATTTACCGGA
>JBNGED010000136.1:2033-6528 GCA_049975605.1 Sediminispirochaetaceae bacterium
CACGGAGGAATCAAACTGCTGATGTTCAACTTCTTCTTCGCCGTCGGCGGAGCGCATAAGCGAATGGCCGACAAGCTCCGCGGGTTTACTCCGGAATTCCGGAAACGTTCGAGACCGGCTGATTTTGCCGTCAACATTCTGCCGTATCTGCTGATGTGGCCCTTGAAACTCCTGGGGAATGCCCTTGTGTTCAATAAAATCAAGGTCAAGCTCGGCGGACGGTTCATCGCCGGCGTTTCGGGCGGGGGTGCCCTGCCTCCGGCGGTCGATGCCTTCTTCGGATCCGCCGGGATTCTTCTCCTCGAGGGCTACGGTCTTACCGAGACTGCCCCGGTCCTTGCGGTGCGCAGCCAGTTCATGCCGGTTCCGGGGACCGTCGGCCAGATGCTAGAAGGAACGGAGTGCAGGATTATCGGGGAGAACGGGGAAAAACTGCCCTACGGGACCATGGGCCTGATCTACGTCAAGGGGCCTCAGGTGATGAGCGGGTATTACAACCGGCAGGACAAGACTGCCGAGGTCCTCTCACCCGACGGCTGGCTGAACACAGGCGATCTGGGAATGCTGTCGAAGCGGGGAGAGCTGAAAATAACAGGACGCGCCAAGGACACCATCGTTCTCCTCGGAGGCGAAAACATCGAGCCCCTGCCGATAGAACAGAAGCTTACCGAGAGCGATTACATCGAAACCGCTGTCGTAGTGGGACAGGACCAGAAGTATCTGGCGGCGCTGATCATACCCAATACCGCCGCGGTGGAGCGCTTCGCCGAAGAGAACCATATCCCCTTCGATCAGATGAGCGACCTGCTCGATTCGGAAGAGGTGCGGGAGCTCATGGACGGCGAAATAAACAACCAGATCAATGCCAAAACGGGCTTCCGGGCATTCGAGAGGATCTTCCGGTTCACGGTTCTTCACGAAGCCTTCCAGGTCGGCGACGAGCTCTCGGCGAAGCAGGAGATCAAGCGCCATGTGATCGCCGCCAAGTACAGCCGGGAAATTCGTGAGATGTTCGCCTGAGGAACTGCAGCCCGGGACTGCCGTACCTCTGGAATCCTGATCGGCTTTGCTGTACAATTGACAGACTGCCTCCGGCTCTGCAGCAGCACTGCTGCGGGGCGCCGGCAGTATAAAAAATAGTCGATCACGGATTGATATGGCAGCATCCTTATTCTGGTATGATTTGGAGACATTCGGAACTGATACTCAACTCGATCGGATCGCCCAGTTCGCCGGTATCCGAACCGGCGACGACTTCGAGCCCATCGGCGAACCGATAGTGGAATACGTCCAGGTCGCCACCGATTACATTCCCAATCCGCGGGCCTGTCTCATAACCGGCATCGTGCCGCAGGACACCATTGAGAAGGGGATACCGGAATACGAGCTCGCCGAGAAGATCTATGCCGAGTGGATGAAGCCCGGGACCTGTGTGGCAGGGTTCAACAATATCCGCTTCGATGATGAGTTCATGCGGAATCTTTTTTACCGGAATCTCATCGACCCGTACCAGCGGGAATACTCCAACGGCAACAGCCGCTGGGACCTGATAGACGTGCTGCGGGCCGCCCGTGACCTGCGGCCCGACGGAATCGTGTGGCCGGAACAGGAAGACGGACGGCCCACCTTCCGCCTTGAGAAGCTGAGCGCGGCCAATGGTATCTCCCACGAATCGGCCCACGACGCTCTATCGGATGTCCGGGCCACCATCGGGATGGCCGGACTGCTGCACGAGAAGCAGCCGAAGCTGTTCAGGTACCTCTTCACCCACCGCACCAAGGACAAAGTCTCTGGGCTGATTGATCTGCGCACCAGGCAGCCGATACTTCACACGTCGGTGATGTACACCCGTCCGGAGGGATGCACCACAGCTGTTTCGCCGCTGACCGTCGATCCTCACTACCGGAACGCACTGATCGTCTTCGATCTCCGTTCCGATCCGCGGCCGCTCATCGAACTGTCGGTCGAGCAGATCCGCGAACGGGTCTTCACCCGCAGAGAGGAGCTCGATGAAGAGCGGATTCCGCTGCATACGATCCACATCAACCGCTGCCCTGTGATCTCACCGCTGAAAGGTCTCGACGACGCGACGGCAAAGCGGCTCGGACTCGACCGTGAGCTCATTCACTCCCGCTGGCTGCAGCTGAGGAGTACCGACAACCTGACGGAGAAGGTGCGGGCGGTCTTCGACACGCCAGTTCCCGCGGGGGACACCGTCGATGTCGATGCGTCGATCTATTCAGGCGGTTTTTTCCCCGATGAAGACCGTGAACTCTTCGAACGGTTTCACGCCGAAGGGGTGGAGAAGTGGCGGGAGTTCTCGGGACAATTCACCGACAGCCGAGCGGAAAAGCTCCTCAGCCGTCTCATCGGCAGGAACTATCCCCACCGTTTGAACCAGAAAGAGCAGAAGAAGTGGAAGAACTTCTGTGCAACCCGGCTCCTCTTTCCCCCGGGTCCTCAAATTGACGATTTCGGGACCTTCGAGAAAAAGCTGGAAGTCCTCAGCCGCAGTACAGAACTGTCGCCCCGCGACAAGGTCATCATCCGACGGCTGACGGATTACCGCGATCATCTGCGGGAGACAATTCTATCCTACACATGAGGCAGTACGAATGACAGAGACCATTCATCGCATCGATTTCCGCCGGGTGAACGCATACCTGGTTGAATCAGGCAGTTTGATCACAATGATAGATTCGGGATTGAAGGGGAGTTTCGGCCGCGTGGAAGCAGCTCTCCGGAAGATCGGCCGCAGGCCGGAGGATATCGGCCTGATTATCCAGACCCACACTCACTACGACCACACCGGCAACACGGCGGAGTGCGCCCGCAGGAGCGGGGCGCGCGTGGCGGTTCAGCGGTCCGAGGCGGAAGACCTTGCAGCCGGATATTCCTCTTTCCCCGCTGGAGCGACTCCTCTGGGGAAAATTGTGACCGGCCTGGCGCGTATTCTCAGAGTGGACGGGTCCGCTTTTTCCCCGGTGAAGGCCGATCTGCTCGTGGATGAGGAAATGGACCTGCATGAGTACGGGTTCCCGGGGACAGCGATCCACACCCCCAGCCATTCGGCCGGATCCATGTCTCTCCTGACCGACGGCGGAGCATGTTTTCCGGGGGACATCCTTTTCAATATCTTCCCCGGCACCGTTCGTCCCCCCTTCGCGGACTATCCTGACCGCCTGAGGGAACACTGGCGCCGGCTCCTCGATCGAGGGGCGCGCATGTTCTATCCGGGACACGGGGCCCCGTTTCACCGGGAGAAGACAGAGGCTGAGCTGCAGAGGTTGTAAGCGTCCGTGAACCTTGCAGGGCTCTTATCCTGACCGGGCGGCTTTGATCGCCGCCAGGACCCGCGGGGGCGTGAGCGGCAGCTCCCTGATTCTCGCTCCGGTGGCGTTGTATATCGCGTTCGCTATGGCGGCGAGGGGAGTGTCGATTCCGATCTCGCCCACCGACTTCGCACCGAAGGGACCGCTCGGGTCGTAACTCTCGGCCAGTTCCACGGTCAGCTTCTTCACATCCTCACGGGAGGGTATCTTGTAGTACATCAGGTTGTTGGTCAGCATCTGACCCTTGCTGCTGTACTGGACGTCCTCGTACATGGCCATGCCGATTCCCTGCAGGAGTCCCCCTTCCACCTGTACCTTTGCCAGATTGGTGTTGATGGGAGTGCCGCAGTCGACTATAGCGACGTAATCCAGGACATCGACCTTGCCGGTCTCGGTGTCGACTTCGATTTCCACGAAGCCCGCCATATAGGGCGGGGGCGACTTCTCGCCGGAGAAAGACCCTTCGGCGGCGAGGGTCTTCATGTTGGCCCCCTCGTGGTACAGCGTGTCGAAGCTGAACTCCTTGAGCCCCACCGCGTGTGCGCCGTCGCTGGTCCGCAGTTCCTTGCCGTCGAATTCGACCTCCTCGGCGGCGACGCCGAATTTTTCAGCGGCGGCGGCACGGAGGACCTGCTTCATGTTTTTGGCCGCCCTGATAACGGCGTTCCCGGAGACGTAGGTGGTACTGGACGCGTAGGCCCCGACATCGTAGGGCGTCCGGTCGGTGTCGGAGGCGTAGACGATGATGTCGTCGCTGGATACCCCCAGCTCCTCCGCGGCGATCTGCGCGAGGATGGTGTCGCTTCCGGTCCCCAGGTCGGTGGCGCCGATGTGGAGTTTGAAAAAACCATCGTCCTGCAGTTCGAGGTGGGCCGAGCCCATATCGATCAGGGGAATACCGGACCCCTGCATGGCCAGGGCCATCCCCTTGGCCCTGATTTTTCCCTGACCTGAAGCCACGGCGAGCTTCTTCGGGTCCCACTTGATCAGCTGCGAACCGCGGTCTACGCAGTAGTCGAGCTTGCAGCTCTCAATGGTCATTTCGACCCCTTCGCTGCCTTCGCCCATGATCTTGAATATCTCGCTGGTCTCTCCCTCGGCGATCATGTTCTTCCGCCGCAGCTCCGCCGGGTCCATCTTCAGCTCGTGGGCCAGTTCGGAGA
>JBNGED010000137.1:0-6514 GCA_049975605.1 Sediminispirochaetaceae bacterium
CCTCTGTCCTTCGGCATAGATCGTGTCGAATGCAAGGGAGGATTTCCCGGAACCGCTCAAACCCGATATTATGATCAGGCGGTCCCGCGGCAGCTCGATGTCGATATTCTTCAGATTATGCTGACGAGCTCCCTTGATAATAATTTTGTCCATGATTTACCTGTACTGCAGCGCGGCCGGAAGTATCTCCAGGTCCGGATTCCCGATCTGTCTCCGGGCGAATTCGAACCAGATTCCGGCGGACCTGTTATCGGTCACCAGAAGCCAGATCTTCTCCGCCTTCCCGGGTTCATCGATTCCCAGCAGGGCTGTGCCGAGCAGGAACAGCTGGCGGTACAGACCTATCGAATCGAAATATGAACTGAGCTTCCGGTTGTTCCCGGCTTCGATCAGGAGCCGTGCGGTGTTCTCGGTGTAAAACTGGCCCGTAAGCCCCGGATTCATCTCGGTCTGCACGAATATATACTCGGGATCTTCGCTTAAGCGGGTCTCTATCGCCAGGGAGAGTGACGTCATGATGCTAAAAAGCAGATGCTCCAGGGCCTTTCCGTAGTCGCCTTCCCTGAGTTCGAGCTCACCGTACAGCTGATAGGCCCGCCGTACAGCCTTGTCGTTCAGGCGATAGAGCTCAAGGGCCTTATCCGGCCCCTCTGAGATGAACTTGTTTACCACCGCTTCCCTGCGCGACGGCGGGAACTCATCCTCTCTGCCTTCATCGAATACACGTTCAAGGTAGATCCGAGTCTGTTCGAGATCGCCCATATTCATGAGGATCTCTGCCAGGCTGTAATACGCCTCTATCCGCTTCGATCTGGGGAAAAAATTCCTGCCTTCAGCAAGTGCGTCCTCGTACTTCCTGCGGGCCGCTTCGAATTCCCCCTCGGCCGCGAGAACGTGGCCTATCCACATGTGGGCGTTTGCATACGAAGGATCTCTCTCCACCACCAGCCGAAAGGTCTTCAGGGCGTCGCCGAGCCGGCCTTCGTCGTACTGGGAGATCCCCTGCTCCATCTGTACCCAGATAGGATTCTCCACCTGCTGGGATTGGACAGAATCTACGATCATAACAAATGAGAACAGTACAATGAAAAATACCCAGCCCTGTATCTTCACAGCCTGTACAACTCCTCTATAAAAGCATCGTAAGCCTGTTCCGGAGTGACCTTCTTCAGTATCTTCCCGTGCTTGAACAGGATGATCTCCTTGCCGGCACCGGTTATTCCCAGATCGGCGTGGCTCGCTTCACCAGGACCGTTCACCACGCAGCCCATTACCGCTACTGTAACCTCTTTTTCCAGAGCATACAACACGGGGGCCACTTTTTCCACAAAAGCATGGGTGTCGAAGGTAGCGCGGCCGCAGCGCGGACAGGAGACAATCTGGGGACGGGTTCTGTGCAAGCCGGCGGCACCGAGGATCTCTATTCCGGCCACGATTTCATTCTCCGGGGTGTCCGAGAGGCTCACCCTGATGGTACCCCCGATACCTTTCTCCAGAAGCTTCGTCATAGCGACGCTGCTCTTGACGATACCCGGAATCATCGGCCCGGCCTCGGTCACTCCGAGATGGAGCGGATAGGGATGTTTTGCCGCAAATTCTTCGTTCGCCCGCACGGTAGTATTAATGTCGGATGCTTTTAGTGAAAATACAAGGGATGTAAATCCGAGCTTCTCGAATATTTCCAGTTCCCCTTCCGCCGCCTTCACCATGGCAATGGCTGTATCCGGGTCATCCTTGAGGTGCCGGGGCAGACTGCCGCTGTTGACTCCTACTCTTATAGGCGTTCCGTGATCACCGGCGGCAGTTATCACTTCCCGGACCTTCCATTCCGCGCCGATATTCCCGGGATTGATCCTTATTTTCTGGACCCCTCCCCGAATGCAGGTCAGGGCCAGCCTGTAATCGAAGTGTATATCAGCAACGAGCGGTAGCGGGCTCAGCGATGCCAGTTCCGACAGCCTGAGGGCCGCTGTTTCGTCGGGTACCGCGAAGCGGAGGAAGGCACAGCCCATGGCCTGCATCCTCTGTATCCTTTCAACTACCGGCCCCAGGTTCTCTTCCAGCGGCACCTTCCACATGGTCTGCACCGTTACGGGAGAATCCCCGCCGATCGGTACCTTTCCGACGTATACCGTTTTGGTTTTCATTTTGCCTTCTTTTTAAATGAAAAAAAGGCGAAGCACTGCCCCTGTTTATCGGGAGCATTGGTGCTTCGCCGTATTCTTCTCTCCAGCGTATTATACCACGCCCATCAAAAAGACCATGACGAAGAGGGCGACTGTTTCTACCAGACCCAGGACCATGATGTAGTTACCAAAGCCCTTGCCGGTCTCAGCCAGTGCATCCGAAGCCGCTGCACCTGCCTTTCCCTGATATGCAGCGGAAAAGCCCATTGCCAGGCCTCCGAACAGGCCCGCACCGAGGATTAGCCAGGGACTGTTATTCTCCGCGGCCTGATACAGCGTGTTCATCAGGATGTACCCGTAGATTGTCTGTGTAAGCGGAGCACCAACAAATGCAATAAGGGTAAAGGGCGCCGGCTTGTTCTGGGCAAAACATTTCTTCCAGGCTCCGACAGCTGCCATACCGGCCGAACCGGCCCCGATTGCAGATCCACACGCGGCAAGCGCCATTACCGCACCGATTCCCAACAGTCCAATGTCCATTATGTTTCTCCTTCTTTTCCTAGATTATTTCTCTTCAATTCTATCGCGAAAGGGATTATACGGTATCCCTGTCCACTCCATGCCAAGATGTCCCGAGAATTCGAGCAGATTCAGCCGAACCCCGTGGACAACTACCGAAAGGGCAGCCATCGCAATATTGAGACCGTGCCCTATCAGTAAAATGATAATTCCCCCGATGATTCCAATGACGGTGTTCCCCATATCGGCGGCCATCGCATTGAAGCTTTTGGCGATCTCAACTGTGGCCAGTCCGACTGCAAAGAGACGAATATAGCTGATTATATCCGAAAAAGCGGAGATCGAATCCAGAGCAGTCGGAAGGAAGTTGGCCACTCCCTTCAATACACCTTTGAAAAAATGGCCTTCCTGCTCCGACAGCAGCATAACTGCCGCAAGACCGATGCCGATCATATAGAGACTGAAAGTCGGAATCGGATACAGGTCCTGGTCCAGAACCAGGTAAAGGACCACAAAGTAGAGTCCCAGCACCATCGAGAGCCATCCGAGCTGTGAAATTGCCCTCAACTTGTTGTTCCTTTTCCATTCCGTAATAAAATTCCAGATATGGGCGATGCTCAGATGGACCGTTCCGATGATGAAACAGAGGTATTTGATGTTATCCTGCGCAGCTTCTCCGCCGAATCCCGCAATTGCATCGATGGTGAGCATCGAGAAGAACGGCATCTCGGAAATAGCTTTTGATCCGAACCACACACCGGTGATTGCTCCCCAGATAATGGTAGCTGAACTCATCACAAATAAGAGGCTGTGAAAGTTCGTAATCCGGCCTTTCTTCTTCTTTGTTTTCACTGCACTGTACAGAGTCGTTCCAAGTAGAATGAATCCGTATCCCGCATCCCCGATAATCATGGCGAGAAAGAGGGTTAAAAATATAAGGAAAAAGAAGCTGATATCGTATTCGTAGTATCCAGGTACGGTACCCATAAAATTGAAAACCGGCTTTATGATCCGCACCGGCTTCGGATTCTCCACCAGGGTCGGTATCGGTTCGCCGGGATCCGGGTCCTGAACGAGCAGGGCCCATCCGTTTGCCTGCGCTCCCGAACGGAGTTCGTCCAGCTGTTTCTCCGGAACAAAGCCGCTGAGATAGATGAGCTCTCCCTCCGAGTTCAGTCCGGATCGAACGCTTTCGAATTCGATGTCGGCATCGAGCAGCGCCAGGCTCTTTGTGAGAAGGGACCGGTATTTGCATAGACTGACGAGTTCCTGGTCTCTCTTCCCGATCTGTTCCTGGTGAGACCGGATCTCCCGTTCCATCTCCATCCGCGACATATCCGGAAGCGGGAACTCTTCGAACTGTTTGAAGAGGTCCGAATCCTGATCGACTATGACGGCGAAAATCGTGGACCGTTTGGAGGAATGAATGACAAAGGATGTAATATCAGTCGGAAAATCACCAAGTTTGTCCTTCTGTACCTCGAAGAGATGAAGATTTACTCCTTTGTCCCGTAAAAACTCTATATCCTTCGGATCAAAATCACCGAGAATGTCGATCCTGTCGATCTCCCGCTGGAGCCTGTCGATGGATTCCCTGTGACTGTTCCGTTCATCGCTCTGTTTTTCGATCCGTTTGGCCACGAGCAGGGCTTCTTCCCTGTCTTTTTCAGAAGGGTACCCGGCTTCATGCTGTTTCGTTTTCCTGTCCTTGTCGGCGGGCAGGAGCTGGAGCGCCCTGTCTATCGTTCCTCTCTTCCTTTGAAGGTCTTCCAGAACATCACTCTGTCCCTGCACTTCGTGAAGATGGAGCACCCCGATGTCTCTCAGCTTCGACAGCGTCTCCGTACGGAAAGATTCAAGCGAGACCAGATATATTTTTTTCATCCGTGCGATCATATCTACTTCACCTTCTCGATCTTGTTCTTGGCCATCTTGCCTCTCACCACTGCGGCAGTCTGCTGATCACCGAGATAGATCTGTATCGTGCGGATATTCTCCCGCGTTTCGGGTATCTTCACCTTCTCGAACAGATTCACTCTCTGGGTCGTGATCCGCAATTCATTGCCCAGCAGCTCTATCTGCTTCTGAAGTATTTCGATCTCCGCGTCAAGGGCGGCAATCTGCTTGATAACCTCTATACCGCGGTCGACCCACAGGGGTTTGACAAACAGATCGTAGTCCACGTCTTCGAACTCGAGACTCTGGAATACCGGGATATCGACACCCGCGATATTGCCGGTGTCGGTGGAAATGTAGTGTATCTTCACCAGCTCTTTCAGACCGGCTTCCTCGCCGAACACGGCTATCCACCGATCGAGCTGCGTCTGGAGCCTGTCCCGCTCCTGCTCTACTTCCCGGACCTTCGCTTCCACCTGTCTGATCACCATCTGCAATTGCTGCTTCTTGAGGATCAGGGTCGGAAGATACCTCTGGAATCTCTTGAGCGAGTCCTTCTGTTTTTTTAATTCGTTCTTGGTAAGTTTTACCTTAGCCATGATTTAATTCAGGTCCTCTTCCCGCGGCCAGAACTGTTTAAGCAGTCCAGTCCGCATACCGGTCTCTTCCGGCGTGAAACACTCGGCCATGAGTTCCCAGCCGAGGTCCAGGGCCTCTTCGAGAGGGATATTCACCGAAAGGTCCATCATTCGTTCCTCGAAAATCTCCCCGTATTTCAGCAGCTTCGTATCCCAGTCGCTCATCCTGAATCCCATCGACTTCTTCTCGAGAGACTCCTTGAAGTTGGCGTACAGTCGGATCATTCCATCCATCAAGGCCCGATGGTCTTCACGGGTATTCTTGTTGACCTGCTGCTTGAGCCGGCTCAGGGAGCCGAAGGGTTCGATTCTGCCGTTACGCAGGTAGTACTGGCCTTCAGTGATGTAGCCGGTGTTGTCAGGGATTGGATGGGTAACGTCGTCGCCGGGCATGGTCGTTACCGCGAGAATGGTAATCGATCCGGCCCCTTCGAAGTCGACCGCCTTTTCATACCTGGAGGCCAGCTGACTGTAGAGGTCTCCGGGATATCCGCGGTTGGAGGGAACCTGTTCCATGGTTATGGCGATTTCCTTCATGGCGTCGGCAAAGTTGGTCATGTCGGTCAGCAGAACCAGCACCCGTTTGCCCTGAAGGGCGAATTTTTCGGCCACCGCCAGGGAGACGTCCGGCACCATGAGACACTCTACAACGGGGTCGGATGCCGTATGCACGAAGAAAATCGTACGGCTCATGGCGCCGCCCTCTTCCAGAGTGTTCTTGAAGAAGAGGTAATCATCGTATTTCAGTCCCATGCCGCCCAGAATGATCATATCGACCTCGGCCTGCATGGCAATACGGGAAAGAACCTGGTTGTAGGGCTCACCGGATACCGAAAAAATCGGCAGCTTCTGACTTTCGACCAGGGAGTTGAAGACGTCGATCATGGGAATACCGGTCCGGATCATGTTCCTCGGGATGATCCGCCTGGCCGGGTTGACCGACGGTCCTCCGATGGGGATCATGTTCTCCTTCAATTCAGGGCCGTTGTCGCGGGGCTGCCCGCTTCCGTTGAAGATCCGGCCGAGAAGATTGTCGGAGAAGGAAACCTGCATGGGGTGGCCCAAAAAGCGGACTTCATCACCCGTCGAAATACCCCGTCCGCCGGCGAATACCTGCAGGGAGACCTTATCGCCCTCCAGACGGATAACGTTGGCCAGCGAATCACCGTATTTAGTGCTGACGACCGCCAGGTCATCGTAGCGCACATTGTCCGCGGTAACGGTAATGACGTTACCGGCGATCTGCTCAATCTTACTGTACACCTTACGCATCGATATGCTCCTTACTTTCGGCGGCCCTCTTTGTCCGTTTGGCCTCTTCGGAAAGCCCGGTCT
>JBNGED010000138.1:0-3558 GCA_049975605.1 Sediminispirochaetaceae bacterium
CCCCATTTGTTCCAGTACCGGAAAAAACGGAAAACCATTGATCATTCTCCAGTACCGAAAAGGAAATACTGATCTCCCCCTTCAAGCTTTCGAGGACTTTCCCTGCCATCTCGCCGAAGACGGGTGAACGAAGTTCTCCTGCATCCTCACCCGTAGCAGCGACATCGATTTTGTATCGTGCATGTATCAATGAAAAAGTCACCTGTCCGGGTTGAATCTGCAGGTTTGTCAGTTTTGTACCGTTCCATTTCGTGAATGGGAAAAAATCTCCCTTGTACCAAAATCCAGCCCCGAAACCGGTAAAAAAGTTTCCAAGCCAGGGAATCGTCGCTACAGAGCACATAAAAGAGATATCTTCCTCTGCGAAATGATTTGATTGCATCCACACCCATGCGCGAGGGAACGAAGTCCCCCAGTCTTTTTCGGTGTATCCCCTGCCGTTGGTAAAATCAATTTCCCGATCATCAACAATCATGGTACCTGAAAGCTCATGGTCAAAGCTCACTATGCCGTGATAACACTGCATAAAGGGAACAAAAGCATACCACCCCATATAACCAGGTCTAAAAAGCCTTATCGGCCATGCCTTTTTCTCCAACAGTGAGACTGCACCCGCAACTTTTCCCACCTCTGTATCTATATTCAGCTCTATTGAGTCGTAGGTAAATCTGCTATCACCTATGGTGACATCCAGTATCTTTTTTGAAGCTTGAAAAGAATCCAGAGAATACCGGTGATATTGCGGTGTGTTCGAGGTACTATTAAAAACTTGTATGAACGCATGGGAGTCATTCGCTTTTTCATTCAGTGCAATCCCTGGAATGATCGCAAGGACAAACTGGCGCCGGGGATCAACTAATTTGTAATACCATCCCTCGAAATAATGATCCTTTCTATTGTGTCCCTGAAAAATCCATGGTTTCCAGATTTTCCTTAGTTGATATGACATTGTATTTATCAACCGGCGTTACTGGAATTGGCCCACAGATTGATTTCCCCCTCAACTGCATGGGTGTCAATCTCCCGCAATTCATCGGCAGTGAAATGAGTTGCCTGTAATGCATCAACATTCTCTTCGATCTGCTGTACGCTGCTTGCTCCGATAAGTACCGAGGTTACTTGCGGCTGGCGTAGGTTCCAGGCCAAAGCCATCTGGGCAAGGGATTGTCCGCGGCGCTTAGCAATTTCATTGAGTGCGCGGATTCGCTCGAGGTTCTCTTCCGTTATGAGTTTAGGGTTCAGAAAGGTTCCAGCTTTCCCGGCCCGTGAATCTTCCGGAATTCCCTTGAGATATTTGTCCGATAGCATACCCTGAGCAAGAGGGGAAAAGGTGATGCAGCCGATTCCCTCTTTTTCCAGTGTCTTGAGGAGCTTTTCCTCTATCCAGCGATTCAGCATTGAATAGGACGGCTGATGGATCAGGATGGGGGTTCCCATTTTTCTCAGGATCTCTGAGGCCTCTGCAGTTTTTTTCGCTGAATAGGAAGAAATTCCTGCGTAGAGTGCTTTGCCCTGTTTAACGGCTGTGTCCAGAGCACTCATTGTTTCCTCGAGCGGAGTCTCCGGATCGAATCTATGACTGTAAAAAATATCGACATAGTCAAGCCCCATCCGTTTAAGGCTTTGATCCAGGCTTGCGAGAAGATATTTTCTGGATCCCCAGTTGCCGTACGGGCCGGGCCACATATCATATCCCGCTTTAGTACTGATAATTAATTCATCTCTGTAATGGGAAAAGTCCTGCCGCAGGATTTTTCCAAAGTTCTCTTCGGCTGATCCTGGAGGCGGTCCATAGTTGTTTGCAAGATCAAAATGAGTTATCCCAAGGTCGAAGGATCTGTGTAACATTTTTCGTGCGTTTTCGAGGGCATCGACTCCGCCGAAGTTGTGCCAGAGTCCGAGCGATATTGCCGGTAATTTCAATCCGCTTCGGCCGCAGCGATTGTATATCATGGTTTCGTAGCGGGAATTTTCGGGTTTGTAATCCATTATTCATCTCCTCAGTTTGCAAATAATTGGTGTTAATAATCTAATTATATCATTACAGGTAAAACACCTGCTAAGACTTAATCTTAAGAGATTTTGATTATGAATGCAAATTTATTGCTTATAGGTATTTGAGTGAGAATTAACACCATTTGTCGAAAAACTAGAAAAATGAGTGGGAGAGACGGACCTCCAGATAATCATTTTCCTCAAATTGTCCGAAGCGCCCCTCTTTGTCACCGAAGAAAATGGCATATTCTATCTCCAGTGTCATATCGTCGACCAGTGAAAAGTTTAAGTTCGGGCGGATCATCCAGTCTTCGTCCTCCACTCCGTACGAGGCGGAGACTTCCGGCCGTATCCGGTCGTTATCCCAGCTGTCGCTCAGGGCGGCACTGACGATATTCCGGGTGGGCTCGGATGATTCGTTGAAAAAATAGGCCCCGATCGTCTGAACATTTAGATTGAGGTTGCCGATTGGCAGATTGCGGTCGAAACCGGCTACGTACTGAATACTGTGATTGTTTTCACGCAGATCGTCTGATCCTTCGAAGTCTTCGCTCATGTAGTAGGCGGCTTCACCGCGCAGATTGAAGCCTGCCAGTACTGTTGCTGCATCGAGGCCGAAGATGTGGAGCCGGTCGTAAGATAGAGATATTTTATCAAAATCTGCTGGTAATGGACCGGAGGCTGTGATATCAACATTCGGCGCTCGCACGAAGCCATAGTAGTAGGTGCCGGCGATATCGAGGCCCCCGAGAGTCCACGACAGCCTGGCGGCGTACTGCCCGTCGCTGAGCGTTCTGGTGTCGGGGCGGACCAGCTCATTCGTCGGGTCTGCCTGGAGGGCGGCGGAAATAGGCTCAAGACTCTCCGGCATCCATTTTCCGGTGAGGGGGGATGAGTCGGGGGTAAAAACCGGTACGTAGACCAGTTCGAGCAGTCCCATCAGGCCGAGGGGGACGTCGATTTTGCACATGAACTCCGATACTTTGCGGTCGATGTAGTCGTTGTTGACGAAGTCGTAGTAGTCGAAGGGGTTGAGGGGATCTACCACGTGCGACTGGTCGCCGGTCCCCCAGACCTCCTTGAAGTAGCCGACCTGGAGGTCGAAATGGTCGTAAAAAAGCCGCAGATAGGCGTTCTCTATCATCCGCTGGAGGTACCAGGATATGTTCTGCGGGGCGAGATCCTGTTCGAGACTGGGGGTGTCATAGTTCCAGTTCCGGTTGAAGCGGAGTTCAGCGGCGGCTTCGGAGTTGTCGCCGGTGTAGGTGAGGTTCAGGCCGACGGCGGGATATGCATTCACGGTGCCGCTGGATGGATCAGCGTAATCGGCATAGGCCCTGACTATTGCCCCTACATTCCCTTCCCACGCGAGCCGGGAGGAGCCGGATGTCTCTGTGAATGAGGAGTCAAAGCTGGAAAAGCCCTCTTCGTCATCAGACTCGCCGCCTCCTTCTTCTATGCCCTGCGCCTGGTCATTCTCGGCCGCATCTTCGGCAATAAAAGAAAAGGATCCGTCACTTTCTTCCGAGATCACAGTCCCGGCGACGATGCAAAAACAGAGGA
>JBNGED010000138.1:3658-6411 GCA_049975605.1 Sediminispirochaetaceae bacterium
GATCCGTCACTTTCTTCCGAGATCACAGTCCCGGCGACGATGCAAAAACAGAGGAATAAGAACAAGCCGATCCGTGCGGTTGGCCGGACAGACATGCCGGTCCGAATGGTTGGCCGGACCCGCTTATTCGATTTTGTGCCGGGCAGGCATGACTTTATGCACTGCTTCTTTTTCATCACGGCCTCCCTGTTCTGAGAAAATTGACGGTGAACAGGCTGTCGGGGATGTCCTGGTTGTAGACGAGCTTCTTGATGTTGAGCTCGGTGGAGTGGCCGGTCTGCACATTTTCCATGGTGGTGTCGATGGCGGTCCAGAATCCCTGGACCCTCTCGAGGCGGCGTACACTGAGCACTTTCAGCAGCTCGCCGTCCTTGTCGTAGAGTTCGCCTTTCACCGGCATCCAGGTATCCTTGATGATCCACTGGATCCGCCTGGAGTACTGGGTGCTCGACGGGTCCTTCGGGATTGATTCCACGACGTAGCAGTCCCACTCTTCGAAACGTTCCTCCCGAAGGAGGGTGTGGTTGTCTTCGTAGACTTCCCTGCTCTGCATGTCATTGTAGGTGAAGTCGGTCCCCATGAATGATGAGTCGCCTTCGGATGCTGCTATCCGTCTGACCCGGCCGAGGGCGGGCAGGTAGATCCACTGATCATCGTCGCGGTTGGTGTTTTCGATGGATAAAAACCGGGTGTCCTTCACGGTGGCCGGGGAATGAAAGACAATGACGTTACTATTTGTTCCTGCGGCTGATTCCATACTCCAGTTTTCCACTACCCGGCTGTGGACTTCGCCGCCCTCATCGATCAGCTTCATTTCAACGAGGGAATGAGAGGTCTCGCCGGTCGGAAGGTTGTAGGCATTTTCGATAATCGCGCTGCCGTCAAGAGCTGTGTCGACGGCCCACGCTCCGGATGCAAGCAGAAGGAAAGCCGGTAAGCAGAGCCGGAAGCGGATGCGCCGGTTGAGATTTTTCTTTACGTTTCCATGTGCGGACATAACTATCCTCCAATAAAATCACTTTTAATTTTTTTTGAAATAAACCGGGGCTGAAATATATTCAGCAGCACCGGAAGAAGGGTCATCGCTCCAAGAGATGAGGTGAGCATGGTGAGGGCGATGAGCATGCCGAGATACATGAGGGGATTGAACTGGGAAAAAATCAGCACCAGGAAGCCGGCCGCGACGGCGAAGGCGTTGAATATGATGGCCTTGCCGGTGGTTCGAAGGGTGTTGATGCTGACGGTTTCGATGTCGTCGCTGCGCAGCCGTTCGTAGTGGTAGTTGGACATGAAGTGAATGGTGTAGTCGATACCGATTCCGATGGCGACCGAGGCCACCATGGCGGTGCTTATGTCCAGCTTGATGCCGAAGTAGCCCATCACCGCGAAGTTGATCAGAATGGCGAAGCCCATGGGAACGATGCCGAACAGTCCTGCGATCAGGGAGCGGAAGTTGATGGAGACAATGAGAAAAACCAGGCTGAGGGATATAAGAATGCTTCTGGTCTGAGCATCGATGAGCAGGTCCGTGAGGGCGTTTTTCACCAGGGCGGAACCGGTTATCTCCGCTGTGTATCCGGCGGGAAAACGCTGCACAGTGTAAGTACGCGCTGCTTCGATGATGGGAACGGTTTCACGGGAGCCGGTGGTGGTGAGCTGCACGTTCATCCTTACCTGGCGGGGCTCGATGGCATCGTCGGCCCACTCATCCATGCTGCCGGAGTAGAGGAGGAGGTACTGGGAGATGAGATTTTTCAGCTCCTCCCGCTTCAGGGCCGTGTATTTTTCCGGATCGTAGGGGACTTCATAGTAGGCCGCACCGCGGTAGTTGGTCCTTCTCTTCAGCTCCTCGATGAGCTCGCCGGCGGACAAGTCGTGCTGTCCGGTGTCGGCGTATATCTCGTTCATCAGCAGGACGAAGTCGCCGTATGTGAACTGCCTGGAAAAATCCACCGGCTGCAGATTCCGCTGCCAGCCCGCGGCGTTGTCAGATTGATTGGCGCTATCTGCTTGAGTGGTGCTGTCCGATTGATCGGCGCTGTCTGATTGATCGGCACTGTCAGGTCCTCTGTCGAAGCGGTCGGTGTACTCAGCTCCACGGGATGTGTCGGTCTGGACGCTGAAGCCCTCTTCGAAGCTTTCGTCAAAGCCTTCGTCGAAGTCGTCTGCGGAGTCGAAAAAGCTGGAGAAGCCTTCGGATTCGGCGCCTGGTTTTTCCGCGGCGGCGGGACTTTCCAGGGATGCGGCTTTCTCGACGGCTGTGCTTCCTTCCGTTGCAACGGGGCCTTCCGGCCGGGAGGGTCCCGACGATGCCGACGTCGCGACCGGCGGAGCGGGCGGGTAATTCATCACCTGGTTCATACGCTTGATCAGATCGGTGAAGGAGTTGACCCGCGCGACTTGCTCGAACTCTTTTTCCAGGTAGGCGGCCATTTCGTCCATGGTCTTGAGAATTTCAGGGTCCGTCAGGTCTCCTCTTTTCCCGCCCCTCACGACGATGTCGAAAAATTCAGTGCCCGCGAATTTTTCCCTGAGAAAACGGTCGGCCTGACGGATCTCGGTCTGTTCCTTGAAATACTCGATGACGGCGTTATCCCGGATGACCTTCGATGTGCCCAGGATCCCGAGACCGGCTACAATAACAGCCAGCAGAAGGATGTTCATTTTATGGCGACTGAAGAAGTGATAGAGGGCCATGACGATTTTGTGGTCGGCGGAGGAAGATGATGCGGATGCGGAAGATGATGCTGATG
>JBNGED010000139.1:0-6379 GCA_049975605.1 Sediminispirochaetaceae bacterium
CGGTACGATCATGGATTACCAGGCCCGGATCGTGATCACCCATGGCGAAGAGACCATGGAGGGGGATATCTTCTACAAGACTCCCAACCTGCTGCGGATCAACTTCACCGATCCGGAGGAACAGGTCCTGGTGGTGGACGGTATCCAGCTCATGATCTACCTGCCCATTCATCACGTCCTGATGAGACAGGAGATCACCCGGCACTCGCCCGGCGCCCTGGCGGCCATGACGAGCGAGCAGGGGCTCAAGCTGCTCTCGCAGAATTACAGCGTAGCCTTCCTGGAGGGGCCGGAAGCGCTGCCTCTCGATGAGGGATCGGACGAGATGGTGCGGAAGCTCAAGCTGGCCTGGCGGACCCCCGGCCAGGGTTTCCGGCAGATCGAGATGTCGGTGGACAAGAACATGATGATCCGTCGGATGGTTGGCATCACCGATAGTTTCGATACGTTTACCTTCGATTTCATCGATATCCGGGTCAACCAGGAGATCCCCACCGCGCGGTTTAGTTTTGAAGAGCCCCCCGAGGCATATGTCATAGATAATTTCTTATTCGAACCGGAAAGCTGAGTGTATGGAATCAATTGGTGAAAAGTTAAAAGCAGCCCGCGAGGAAAAGGGATATTCCGCCGATCAGGTAGCACGGGATACGAATATCGCCCGCCGCTTCATCCTGGCGATGGAGGGGGAGGATTTTGATGCATTCCCCGGGGACACTTACCTGATAGGTTTTCTGCGGAACTACGCCGATTACCTCGGGCTCGACCCTGAGCGCATCATCAACCTCTACCGCAACATGAAGATCCAGGAACAGCCGATACCCATGGATGAACTGATCCGGGGTAAACGGAAGGCGCCGAGCCTCAGGCTCGTACTGCTTGTATGTGCCGGCCTCCTTGTGATAGCCGGCGCCGGGTACGGTGTGTACAGCTACATGCAGAGGGCTCCCGATTCGGAACCGGCGGTTGCCGAAGAAGGTCCCGCCGAAAGCAGCGCCGAGTCTATCTCCGACGACACCTACGAGATGGACCAGGAGATCGTCGCCCGACGGTTCAGAAGCGGCCAGTCCATAATAATTCATATGAGCGAAGGAAAGGTCCCGCTCTCCATCAAGGAGATCGGCGAGACGGTCGCGCTTACCTCTCCTGACGGTCTCCGGGAGATCGGACTGGGACAGTCAGTCTCATTTGATCTGACCCTGGACGGTGTGGAAGACCTGCTGGTTGAGGTCCAGGACATCGACAGCCGCGGAGGGACCGCGGTGATCAGGTTCGACCGGGGCGTAGGCCGTACTGCCGAGGCGGCGGCTGAGTCCGGGGAGGCCGAAGACGGTGCTCTGACCGCGGCAGCTGAATCGGCAGGCGGAGGCGGCGAGGAACAGGTGGAATACAATGAGACCCCTGCTACCCCGGAACGTACTCGTAATGCCAGCGTCATCATGACCAGCGACAGCGCCGAACCGTTCCTTCTGAGTGTCGTATTCCGGGGCTACAGTCTGGTGCGGTACCTGAAGGACAACGACATACGGGAACAGCGGTATTTCAACAAGGACGATACCTTCCAGCTGGATGTGAACCGCGAGGTGATGCTCTGGATCTCCAATGCGGGCACCTTCAAGGCCCAGATAGCCGGACGCGATATCACGGTCGGTCAGCCGGGAGAGGTTGCCGCACGGCTGATACGCTGGGAGAGGGCGGACGATTCCGGGCAGTACCAGCTGAAGATTATTCCCGTGTACTGATTTACAGAATGCATAATCCTGAGAAAAAGATTTTTACCATCGAGAACCTCGGCTGCGCCAAGAACCAGGTGGATGCCGAGGTGATGCACTCATACCTGGAAAATGACGGCTGGCGGTACGTCGAATCCGCCGGGGATGCCGAACTGATAATAATCAACACCTGCGGCTTCATCCGTCCCGCCAAAGAGGAGGCCGCCGAGACCCTCTTCAGTCTCCGGGAGGCCTATCCCGACAAGAAGATCCTGCTGGCGGGATGTTTCGCACAGAGATACGGACTGCAGCTGCAGGACGAATTGCAGGAGGCGGATGGTATCTTCGGTAATCATGATCTGAGCCTGATTGGAACAGTGGCGGAGCAGATCAGCAGAGGGGAACGGCCGGTTCTGATTCCCCAGGCTGCACCATATGCGATACAGCGGTCCCGGCTCTTCTCGTATCCCGGCAGCGCGTACGTGAAGATCTCCGAAGGCTGCAACCACCGCTGTTCTTTCTGCGCGATTCCGATCATCCGTGGACCGCTGAAGAGCCTTCCGATGGAGAATGTCCTCCGGCAGATACAATCGCTTCGCCAAAGGGGCGTGGTCGAGTTCAACCTGATTGCACAGGACCTGGCCGCGTACAGCAGCGATCGGGGACGGGCCGACTTCTGCCGTCTGCTGCGCAGGATCGGTGAATTGGAAGGCGATTTCTGGGTGCGGCTGCTCTACATTCATCCGGACAATTTCCCTCTGGAGCTCCTCTCGATCATGCGGGATGATCCGAGGATCCTGCCCTACTTCGATATACCCTTCCAGCACGCTTCCGCGAAGATCCTGCGGCGCATGGGACGTACCGGAACTGCGTCGGAATATCTGGATCTGGTGAATCAGATCCGCTCAGAGCTGCCCGGGGCAGTCATTCGGACCACTTTCATGGTAGGATTCCCGGGTGAAGGCCGGCGTGAATACCGCGAACTGCGAAAGTTCCAGGAGGAAGGGGCATTTGACTGGGCGGGAGTCTTCGATTTTTCCAGAGAGGAGGGAACGAAGGCTTATGAACTCCAGTCCGCCCTGTCGGAGCGGCTTCGGAGACGGAGCACCCTGGGGAGAAAAGAGGAGCTGGAGAAGGCTCAGGTGAAGATATCTTCTTCCAGGATGGAGCGCTTCGTGGGCGAGACATTGCGCATCCTGGTGGAGGAGCTGGTCAGGGAGGAGGACCTCTCACTCGGGCGGGGATATCTCCACGCTCCCGAGGTAGACGGGACGGCCGTAATCCTGAGCGGCGATGTGAAGCCCGGAGATTGGATCGACATGCGTGTGGTAAAGCGCAACAATTTTGACCTGGAGGTGATACCCCTGGATGGGCGCCGAAAGTCCTGAATATCTGAACGTCCTCAATCCGATGCAGCGAGAGGCTGTACTCCACATCGGTTCCCCTCTGTTGATACTCGCAGGGGCGGGTTCCGGTAAGACCCGGGTCATCACTACCAAGATCGCCTACCTCATCGACAGGATGGGAATGGATCCCCGCTCCATCCTGGCGGTGACCTTCACGAACAAAGCCGCCGATGAGATGCATCAGAGGGTCCTGGAGATGGTTCCCGATGCGCGCGGCGTGATGATCCGGACCTTTCACTCCTTCGGTGCCTGGCTGCTGCGCCGCAACGCCCATCTGCTCGGCCTGAATTCCAACTTCTCCATCTATGACGATGAAGACTCGCTGACCCTCCTGCACAGCCTCTATCCGCGGTACAAGCGGCGGGAATTGTCCCCCTACAGCCGCCTGATAAGCCGGGCTAAGGATTACGGATTAGGACCGGACGACGGGCTCTGGCAAATCAGTCAGGACCCTCGTTTTACCGAGATGTACACTTCCTATGAAGAGCGTTTGCGGGACATCGGCAACGCTGATTTCGGAGATCTCATTCTCCGTCCGGTGGAACTGCTCAGACACAATCCGGATGTGAAGCAGAGGATACAGTCGCGGTTCAAGGTTATCCTGGTCGATGAGTACCAGGATTCCAATGTGGCCCAGTACGAGCTGCTCAAACAGCTCTTCGGCCGGGATACATACCTCTGCGTGGTAGGCGACGACGACCAGTCGATCTACCGGTTCAGGGGAGCGGAGGTCCGCAACATAATCAATTTCCCCGAAGAATTCGAGAACACCCGGATCATCCGTCTCGAGCAGAACTATCGGTCAACCGACCGGATCCTGCGTATCGCTTCGGAAGTGGTGGCCCGCAACAGCGAACGGCTGGGGAAGACCCTCTGGACCGACAACGGCGAAGGAGTGCGGGCCAGGCTGGCCTTTCTCAACGATCATGATGAGGAGGCCCAGTATTGCGTCCAGCTCCTGAACGACGGGAACCTGGAGGGAACCGCCATCCTCTACCGGACCAACGCACAGTCCCGCAGTTTCGAGACCACCTTCCTCAAACACGGGGTTCCCTATAAAATCATCGGTTCCCTGCGGTTCTACGACCGGGAGGAAGTGAAGGATGTACTGGCGCTTCTCAGCTTTTTTCTCAATCCCCGGGATGAGATTGCATTCCGCAGGATCGTGAACAAGCCGGCCAGGGGCATTGGAAAAAAGACCCTTGAGGCAATCATCGATGCAGCATTGGAAGAAGACGGCGATCTCCTGAATGCCATGAACCGTCAGGCCTCCGGCCTCCCGCCGCGCAGCCGAAGCGGGGCGGAGACATTCTGCGGAATATATGAAAAAATGAACCGGCAGATCGAATCGAAGGGGTTGTCGGACTTTATCAAGTCGGCTGTCCGGTTCTCCGGTATTCTCGAGTATCACCGCCAGCAGGACGAGATCGCCCTCACCCAGAAGGTGGACAACATTGAGGAACTCGTCAGCGCCGCCGCAAAGTATCCTGCCGGTATTGAAGGACTCACGCAACTGCTCGAGGATCTCGAGCTGGACCGCTCCCGCATAGCGAAGGAAGATCCCGCCTCCCGCCCGGGGGTCACCCTCATTACCATGCACAACACCAAGGGACTCGAATTCGACCGCGTGATCATTACCGGTCTGGAGGAGGGCCTCTTTCCCAGCCGTCCCGACGAGAAGGATGACGAGTTGGAGGAGGAGCGGCGGATCTTCTATGTGAGCATCACACGGGCCAAACGGGAGCTCTACCTGGTCTCCTGCCGCCGTCGAATGATATGGGGCCGCACCCACATGCAGCAGCCGTCCCGTTTTCTCCGCGATCTTCCGCGGGAGGAGATCGAGATAGACGACCGGTATTCTCTGCCGTACTCCTTCGATCAGGTTTTTCAGGAGGATGACGACGGCCCGCAGAAGTGGCGCCGGGGAACCAGGGTATACCACGATGAATACGGAACGGGAGTGGTCTGGAAGACGGAACGGAAGGGGCCTGAGCTCCTGGTAATCGTCCGCTTCGAGACCGGGCACACCGCCCGGTTCATTCCGAAATACTCCCCTCTCGAGGTGATCGCCGATGACTGGTAAAAAAAACAGCGCCGGAGGGAGACCCGCCGGCAGACGTCTTCAGCTTCCCGTAATTAAAAGCGCCCGCGGTTATCGCCTCTACGGCGAGGACGGCAGGCGGTATGTGGATTTTTTCCAGAATAACGGCTATGCAATGGGGGGCCACCGGCCGGCGGATGCGCTGCAGGCGCTGAAGTCCTCCGCAGCACGGGGCTTGTGGGCGGAGTACCCCTCGCGCTGGCAGGCAAAGGTGGAGCGGCTCATGGTACAGCTGCTGCCTTTCGTTGACCGGGTCTTCCTCTATCCGCACATGGGTGCGGCCCTGGCCGACGCATCCGCCGGCCTCGGCGCTCCGGTCAGACTACAGGAGACGCCTATCGGGTTTCATTCCAGAAGGGAGAATCCGGCGGCCGGAGACGCAGTATCGATCATGCGCTGGAGACCCTTCGCTCTCGATCCTGTACAGGAGGAGGCCCTCGCGGCGGGGGAGTACGGAGAGCTCTGCATACCGCTGATTCCCTTTCCCGGCAGCTTCCTGCCCGTGCCGCTGTGCCGGATACGGGGCGGCCGCTTCGAGCCGGGGTCCGTCTCCGGCCGCCGGGCGGCTTCAGCCGCAGGCCCGGAAAGGCAGGAAAGCCCGGAAAGGCAGGAAAGCCCGGAAAGGCAGGAAAGCCCGGAAACATTCGGCGGGTTTCCCGAAATTAGTCCCGTTTTGTGCGCATTAATGATAAAATCCATTGCACAGACCCGGAAAATGATAGCGGAGTGCGATGCTGAGAGGTGGCGGGAATTCGACCTGCCGGGACTGCAGCGGACCGGACCGTATCTGCACTTCAGAATTGACGGGGAAGGGTATGCTGAGCTGTACAGCTGGATGCTCGAAGAGGGGATCCTGCTGCCGCCGGGGCGGGACATCCCGGCGATCATACCCGCGGATTACAATCCGGGCGATGTCAAACCGCTGCTGCACGCATTGAGGAGGCTTTATGGGGACGGCTGAACTTGTTGGTATCATTGTCCGGCTTGCAGCTGGTGCGATCACGACGTTTCTGGCGATACTTCTCTGGGCGAAGACCCGGGACACGGCCTGGATGCTGATCATAATGGGCGTAATTTTTGAATACGGAGAGATCATCTATTCGACCCTCACGCTGTTCGGCGTGGTGCCCGCGAACGTGTATATTATCCCCGAAGTACTGAAG
>JBNGED010000140.1:0-6343 GCA_049975605.1 Sediminispirochaetaceae bacterium
GATCTCGACGACTACGACTACGAAGATGAAGATGATTTCTACGAAGATGAAGAGTCGCTTGACTACGAAGACGGCCTAGATTACAACGACTTCGACGAGCTCGAGGATTGATAGAGAATCTGTCCGCTGAACCACAACTTCTCCAGATCGTAAAAGCCGCGCTTCTCTTCGCTCATCAGATGGATAACCATAAAACCGCAGTCAATTAGTTCCCAGCCGTCCTCCGCCAGCCTTCTATGCCGGTGGATGATGTTTACGTCCTTCTCTCTTAAAAAGTTCTTGATGTGTCGCACGAGTCCTTTCAGATGTCCCATACTGTTGACTGTGGAAATGACGAAATAGTTCGTCCAGCTGCTCTGCTCGCTGACATCGATTACAACGGTGTCCTGCCCCTTGTGTGAGTCTATAATTTTTCCTATCTCCACCGTTATGTCCTTAGTTTTTACAGTATCTACCATCAAAATCCTTCCCCAAAATTACTGTAACATCTATTGCATCCAGACCCTGAATAGGATCAGCTATCTCCTTCGGTTCCCCCGGCCGGCTCTCTACATTCTGACACTTTATGATATTGGCCACCTGTTGAGCCGCCGACATATCACTGCTTCTGCTGATGATGATGGTCTTCTGATAATCCTGAAGATCAGCATTTCCAACATTTACGACGTCGTAACCGAAACTCTTGAATACCTGTGACGTACGGCTTGCGAGCCCGTTCTGGTTCGTACCGTTCAGGACCTCCAATTTGACGTTCAGCTCCTCGGTGCTGATGAGTTCTTTGTTTTTCAGAGACATGAGGGTCTGTTCAGTCGTCTCCTTGATCAGACGGCCTTCATAATACGGGAACAGCAATTCCCGGTCTCCCACCAGCCTTTCATTCCCCAGCACGCGCTGAAAAACAACCTGATCATAGTCCAGCGTCTGGAAGGAGAGCAGGAGAGAACTCAGCGCGCGCTCCGAAAGATTGGTATTGAACAGGGCTGCGGCGGTCTTCTGTACTTCCCTGTTCCGAAGGTAGGTGTTCATATCGGCCATTCGCTTCAACATGGCCTGTACAAACTTCTGCCGGCGTGCCACGACCTCGTTTTCACGCTCCGCCTGTTCAACGTAGGTCGAATACAGAACGGATTTCGCTCCGTCCAGAGTTATGCTGCCCGACGGCAGCAGAACGATCTCCTCTCCATCCTGGAATTCCACCGGGTTCGGAATGAAGAGATCCAGCCCTTCTATAAGATCGACCAGTTTTACAAGATTTTCCCGCTGCAGGAAAAGATAGTGATCTATTTCGTAATTCAGAAGCTTCTCCACCTCCTCAATATATCCGGAGGGATTTGAAGGGCTGAACACCGTGTCCAGAGCGGCGATTTTGTTCTCTGTCTGCAGCAGAACACCGGTATTCGAAGGAATATCGATGAGCGCGCATTTACCCGTGTCGTGCTGGAAAAGAACTACTTCCGAAAAAACAATACCCCCCTCTTCCTCCACGGTCAGCAGGAACGAAAGGGTTTGCTCGTCTTCTATCATGGAGGCGATTTTATCGGTGCGTATCTGGAGATAGATAAACACACCGGAGCCAGCCAGAATCAGTACGATCAACAGCAAAAGAACAAAAGCCTTATCAATTCTCAGTGACGGCATACATCTCCTCTTTGATATGGACAATCAGCCTCATCGTCCGTTCCGATACGGGAATTCTTTTTTCATCGAGATATTTCATCTCGTCTTCTATGACCCGCATTACCATCCGCTGCGGCATGTTCATTTTCAGGACTCCCCGCCGGAACTCCTCCGAAATGTGGGTCCGTCCCGGTTCAATGTAGTCTGCCACGAAGAGCAGCATTCCGAGAAGACCCATGTCGCGGTCTCCCTGGGTATGCCGGCGGACGGCATACAGGATATTCTCCCTTTTTTCATTCCACAACCTGTTGAGCAGCACTGCTGATGCGCGGCCGTGCAGGAGTACCGGCCGTTCCGCTTCTTCCGACAATATCGGAAAGCCGTCCTCCTCCGCTATTCTGATCATATCATGCTCCGGCAGCTCCCTGGCCATATCGTGAGCCAGCGCCGCTATTTCCGCTTCTTCAAGCGATACGCCGAAACGCTCGGCAAACTGCACCATCATCCCGGAAGTTCGAAGCGTATGCAGAAATCTGGGAAGGCTGAGTGATGCGCGCACATACCTTCTCAGTTCATCAATCTCAACAGCCACGGTACAGTCCCCTGTCCACAATATAATGATAAACCGGTTCTGGCACGAGATACCTATAGGCTCTGTACAAACGGATACGTTCACGAATACTCGATGATGATATCGGTAGAATAATGTTGTCTATGTACTGATGCGGATAGGGGCAGTCAACCTTATCGGCCCATTTCCGATGGGCGACAATGAGGTCGACCCTCTCCTGCAATGCACTCCACTGCTTCCATTTCGGAAGTCCTTCCACGAGATCATCTCCGATGACCATACCGATTTTCCCGTCTACCGTGTATCGGTTCTCGAGATCATCGATCGTCTTGATCATGTAGGATATCCCGCCTCTCCGTATCTCGCTGTCGTCTACGATTATATCGTTCGCTTCCGTTGCCAGACGCAGCATCTCGAGCCTCTCTTCAGGCGTCGTGCATCCGTCCATCTTCTTGTGGGCCGGTATATGCGAGGGTACGAATATGACCCGTTCATACTCTATCTGTTTCTTCACTTCTTCCGCAAGGTAGAGATGCCCAATGTGAACAGGATTGAAGGTTCCGCCGATAACTACTGTTCTCACGTGACTTCTTCCGGTTCGGAGTAATCGCTTCGATCTGCTTCATCTGCCTGGAGATGCGTATGCACCATGGCGTGGAAAGCTGCTTTGACCTCTTCCAAGCCTTCGGAGGAGAAGGAAGAGACGCCGATCACCTTCTCGTCCTTCATTTCGCTCGCAAACTGTTCCAGTACGTCCTTCGTACCCGGCAGGTCCAGCTTCGTACCCAGGATTATTCTCGGCTTCCGCAGCATATCGTATGCGTAGTGTTCCAGCTCTTTCAGTACGATTCCGTAGGTATGAATGATGTTTTCATCGGTGAGGTCGAGCATTATTGCCAGCCCTGAGGTTCGGGCTATGTGCTTCAGGAACTTGTCGCCGAGGCCGGCTCCGTGTGAGGCGCCTTCGATTATTCCCGGTATATCCGCCAGAATGATGTCCCTGTATTTGTACCGCAGCACACCCAGGTTCGGCGTCTTCGTCGTAAAGGCATAGGCGGCTATCTTCGGATGGGCGTTGGTCAGAACGCTCAGCAGACTCGATTTGCCTGCATTCGGGAGTCCTACAAACCCGATGTCCGCTATTATATGCAATTCAACATGAAGACGTCCGGTAACTCCCGGTTCTCCAGGCTGGGCGTATCGGGGGACCTGCCTGCGGCTCGTGGCATAGTGCATATTGCCCTTGCCGCCCTTGCCGCCTCTGTATATGATCCATTGCTCGTCGACATCGGTAAGGTCACGTAATACCTTGCCCGTATCAGGGTCTTTGATCAGTGTTCCGGGGGGGACCGGGATGACGACATTCTCCCCGTTCCGTCCGTGACGCTGTTTACCCTTGCCCGACTCTCCGTTCTCCGCCTTGTAAGAACGCTTTGTTTTGAGGTGTGAGAGGGTCTTCAGATTCTGACGAACCTCGAAGATAACGCTTCCGCCGGTCCCGCCGTCTCCGCCGTCGGGTCCCCCCTTCGGGACGTACTTCTCTCTTCGGAATGAGACGCAGCCGTTACCGCCGTTCCCCGAAGCGACATCGATATATACTTCATCGGCAAAGCCAATCACGGGTTAGGACGCTTCTCCTCAGGCGGACGTCTCTATGGAGACGATCTTGCGCCCTTTGCTCTGCTTGAATTGAACAGTACCGCCGGCTTTGGCGAACAGAGTGTCGTCCTTGCCTTTACCGACGTTTTCACCGGGATGAAAGCGGGTGCCCCTCTGACGAACGAGGATTTCACCTGCTTTTACTATCTGTCCGCCGGACCGCTTCAAGCCCAGGCGCTTTGATTCTGAATCTCTTCCGTTTTTAGTGCTGCCGCCGCCCTTTTTATGTGCCATATCCTCAATCCTCCTGAATATTCATCACTACGCTGCACTCCGAGGGATACTCGCGTTCGACTTCAGTCAGCCCGATCACGAGAAAATCTGTTATCCCCTGCAGCCATTTTATACTTCTATCTTCGACTTTTTCTACATTCAATACCATCATACCGGGAACGTCAGCGCTTCCGCTGCCGACAATGTCCTCATTCGACGAAATCAGCCTGGCCGCTGTACCCGTCAGTGCCGACACAGCCGCGCACGGGACGCTGTTCCCGCTGTCTCCCCTGACTGCATGTCCGTCAACGGAGACCTTCGTGATGCATCGCCTGCTATTCAGATACAGTACGATCCGGATCACGAATATTTGATCCTTATACTCCGGTTATCCCGGTTACTTTCAGCTTCGAATACTTCTGCCGATGACCCTGTTTGCGCCGATACCCCTTGCGTTTTTTAAACTTGTGCACAAAGATCTTGGTTCCCTTGGCGTGTTCCTCAACTGTTGCCTGGATTTTTACACCATCCACGTAGGGGGTTCCGATCTTCACATCACCTTCGTTGCTGGTAAGCAGTACAGTATCGAATTCGAGGGTATCTCCCGCTTCATTTTCGAGTTTGTCGACTGTCAGAACGTCTCCTTCGACGACCTTGTATTGTTTTCCTTTAATCTCAACCAATGCGTACATTATTCAACCTCAGCTCGTAGTATATGTAACGTCTCTTATACCATACCCTTATGTAAAGGGTCAATAACCAAACATTTACATCCTCTCGAGAAAAGGGATTCCCACGAGAGAATATGCGTTTCTCAGTACCTGCAGAATGGTCCGGGACAGTTCGATCCGGGTCACCACCAGGTCTTTGTCTTCATTGTGCAGCACCGGATTATCGTGATAATACCTGCTGAAGGTCCGGGACAGCTCATACAGGTAGGATGTAATCACATTCGGATTGAGCTCATCCGCAGCTTTACTTACGACCTCGGGATACCGTCCGATGAGCTGTATCAACTGCCGTTCCTCCACTACCTTCAGCAGCTCACAGCGGCACTGCCCGCCGGCGAACTGTTCGCTTCGTTCATCGTATTTTCTCAGCATGCTGCTGATCCTCGCGCCCATGTACTGCAGGTACGGTCCGGTGTTCCCGTTGAAAGAAATAGACTCCTTCGGATCGAAAATCATGTCCTTGGCCGGTGAGACCTGAAGAAGATAGTAGTTGAGCGCCGCCAGAGCGACTGCTGAAGCGGCCTCCTCGACATCACCGACATGGTCTTCCCTGTCCTTGTTCCTGATCTCCTGGACGGCCATCTCCTTCAACTGGGCAAACAGATCGTCGGCATCTACGACCGTCCCTTCCCTGGATTTCATCTTGCCCTCCGGCAGATTTACCATTCCGTAGGAGAGGTGGTAGAGGTTCTCAGCCCAATCGAAGCCGAGCTTTTTAAGAACGTGAAAGAGGACCTTGAAGTGATACTTCTGCTCCGAGGCCACCACATATATCAGCCGTTCGAACGGCCAGTCCCGGTGCCGCGCGATTGCAGTACCGATATCCTGGGTCAGGTAAAGGGAGGTGCCGTCGCTTCGCAGCAGTACCTTTTTGTCGAGTTTGATATCCGAAAGATCCACCCAGACCGATCCGTCCTCCTCCTGATAGAAAATGCCCTTTTCCAGGCCCTTCAGGACCTCTTCACGCCCGCGCTTGAAGGTTTCGCTCTCATAATAGATCTGGTCAAAACTCACCCCCGTCTTGTCGTAGGTGTTCTGGATTCCCTCGATCGCCCACCTGTTCATGGTGGTCCAGAGACTGGTGACATCCTCGTCCCCGCGCTCCCAGGCCTGTAGCATATTCCGCGCTTCCGCCTCCGCCTGAGGGTACTCTTTGGACCATGCGTCGTATTTCACGTAATAATCTCCGACGAAGTGATCGCTCTTGATCCCTTCCGATTCCGGCGTAGTCCCTTCACCGAACTGCCGGTATGCCAGCATCGACTTGCAGATGTGGATCCCTCTGTCGTTTATCAGATTGACCTTCCGCACCTCCGCCCCATTGGCCTTCAGAATACGTGCGACACTCTCTCCGAGGGAATCGTTGCGCAGATGACCGAGGTGGAGGGGCTTGTTGGTATTGGGACACGAGAACTCTATCATTACTTTCGAACCTGCAAGGGAATCCGTACTGCCGTAGCTCTCGCCGTCCCGGCCGACCATTCGTATTACTTCTTCCGCCAGTATGGAAATATCGAGGGTTATGTTGATATATGGACCGACTGCACGGGCG
>JBNGED010000141.1:0-256 GCA_049975605.1 Sediminispirochaetaceae bacterium
GGCCTGCTGGAAGAAATGGGACAGGATACTCTCGGAACGGTGGTGAATCGCCGCGTGCAGACCGAAACAGACCCTTCTATAAAGGAGATGCTGGCTGAACTGCAGACAGTGCTGGACACTTCCGACTAGCACATCATGGAGAAGTTGATATTTCACGTCGATATGGACGCTTTCTACGCCTCGGTCGAACAGGCCGACGATCCTTCCCTGAAGGGGAAGCCCGTCATCATCGGTGCGCGCCCGGGAACCCGGGGGG
>JBNGED010000141.1:266-6301 GCA_049975605.1 Sediminispirochaetaceae bacterium
CCTACGAAGCCAGGACCTTCGGCGTCCATTCAGCCATGCCGATCTCCGAAGCGCACCGGCGCTGTCCTGCCGGCGTCTATCTCCCGGTCCGCATGGGCCGCTACCAGGAGGTCAGCCGGATTATCATGTGCATCTTCGAGGATTTTACCCCGGATATTCAGCAGATATCGGTTGATGAAGCCTTTCTCGACATGACCGGAACGGAACGTCTCTTCGGTCCTCCGGAAAAAGCCGCGCGGCTGATAAAACGCAAGGTCAAAGATGAAACCGGCCTGACCATCTCCGTCGGGATCGCCCCCAACAAGCTGCTTGCCAAACTCGCTTCCGAATACCGCAAACCCGACGGACTCTACCGGGTGAAGGAGGGAGATGAAGAAGACTTCATCGACACCCTGAAGTTGAAGGACCTGTGGGGAATCGGTAAGAAGACCCTGGAGAGGATGGAAGAGCTCAACATACAGGATCCCGCTGCACTGCGCTCCATCGATAAAGCCTCGCTGCGCCGGCTCTTCGGCCAGGCGGGAGGCGACTATCTGTACGATGTCGTACGCGGACGGGACCCGGGGATCCTGCAGAAGGAGACCAAAAGCCGTTCCCTGTCAGGGGAAGTGACCTTCGAAGTGGACACCCGCGATCCGGAAGTGGTCAAGCAGGTCATCCTCGATCTCTCCCATCAGGTCATGTTCCGGCTTCTGAGGAGCGAACTGACCAGCAGGACCGTAGTCATAAAGGTCAGGTTCAGCGATTTCACCACCACGACGGCACAGAAACGACTCCGGCATCCGATCTATTCGGCCGAAGAGCTCTTCGACGTGGCCTATGCACTGCTCAGGAAGCGGTGGAACGGCAGCCGGGAGATCCGGCTGATCGGAGTCGGCGCCGCTCAGGTAAGCGGAACAGCCGAAGATCCGCAGCAGCAGGAGCTGTTCACCGATCCATACGACCGCAAGAAGAAGGTAGAGAAGGCTGTGCTCTCCATCCGGGCAAAAGGAAACCGCATCGACAAGGCGAGCCTGATCGATGCGGTCCCTGAAATGAAACGGCGGGAAGAGAAACGGTTCTCAAGCAGGGGGGACGAGAAGGGCTGAGCCCCTGGTCCGGCGGGTCCGCTGCCGGCTTTCCCTAGTTCCAGTCCGCCAGGTGTTCACGGGCATCCTTCAGCTGGTCCCGTTCGGAGGAAGTGGGATTCGACTTCCTGCTCAACTCATCCTCGAGCCAATTCATGATCTTCAGCGCTTCCTCCAGATCGGAGAGCCCCTCGACGCCTGATCTGCTGTAGGGCTGCGAACTGTCGAAGTCGAAGTCGGCTTCGTAATACTTGTACTTCTCCACCGGATCCCTCTCGCTGCGGTACTTCCCCTCTAACTTTCCGGCTTCGCGCTCCCGTTTGCGGGCATCCCAGTCACGCTGCTGCAGATGTTCGCCGAGCTTCAGATAGTACGAGTACTTGGTCTTGTCACCATCGTAGACGTCTATAGCCCGCCGGGCGTAAGAGACAGCGTACTCCACATTTCCGAAGGAGATCATCTTCGGTACCGAGGCGTAGAGCATGCCCAGTACATAGAAGGAGTCCGCATGCTCCGAATCTTTCCGGACGGCTATCTCCAGATCGTCACGCATGGGTCCCGCCTTCATAAGGCTGTTCAGGATCCCCTTGGTCTGTCCCCAGCGGCCGACATTCGAAGCCCGCCAGTAATAGGCGTTGTGGTCGTCCGGATCGAGATCCACCGCCTTCTGGGCAAGCGCCTCGCCCCGTTCGTACTCTGCAAGCAGTTCAGAATCACTCATCGTTCCGTCCCGCTCCGCATCATCGGCAAGGTTCAGCACGGTCCGGGCCTGCCGCCAGTAGAGGGCTGCCTTTTCGCTGTCGGTTGAGGCCAGCTGCTCGGCCTTCTGCAGGACCTGTTCGGCCTGAGTGTTTTTTTCCTGATCGTAGAACTGATCAGCCTGTTCGAAGAGGTCCTTGAGTTGGTTCTGCGCCCACAGACTGCCGCTGCATATCAGCAGGACAACCAGGGCTGCCGTTAACTTGCGCATTCATCTCCTCCTGTTGGTATGGGATGCACTATATTGTCACCATCTTGTCTGGTGCAATTTCTTCCAGGAAAATATACCGGTACCGACCGGAATCATCAGGAGAGACCTGGGATGGGAGATACGACTCTCCGAAGAAGTGTATGATGTCGAGCATGTCATCCATGCTCTCGGTGAGGGTGTACCGGTAATAGACATCGTACTTCTCCAGTATCTTCCGGTAGTTCTGATCTTCCACCAGTTCCGGGTCCGTATCGTGCCGCAGGCGTGAACGCAGTCCGCCGTACCAGACCCTCGAGATACACATCATGTGCAGCCGTTTGGAAAAGTCCATGTAGTAGAGCTCGTAGATACCCGCCAGGGCCGGTACATGGCGAACGATATCGAATTTCTCGGCCTTCCGCAGGGGGGACCAGAAGAGTGTGTAATATACGCTCCCCCGGTCGGTCCTCTTCTCCAGGTGTGGTTCGACATTCCTGATCTTTTCAAGCACTCGGCTGATCTCCTTCCGCGTCCCATTTTCACCTACAACACCGCATATTGCAAGCCCTTTCGAACGCATTATTCGGCTCCCCTCATTGGAAAAAACCGGCAGTTTGGATATAGTATCTGCTATCGAGGTAAGCTTATGTCACTGTATCGGGTTCACTTCACCTGGAAAGAGAAAGAGATCACGCTCCGCGCGCGGAGTCTCGATCTCACCCATCCCTACTTCGTCTCGATCAAGGATATCATTCTTCCCGGCAAGAACCAGCTGATTATCGATCCATCCGAGGACGAGATCATTAAGACCTTCGGGGAAGCGGACCATTTTATGATCCCCTTCCAGAAGGTATTTCTGATCGAAGAGCTGAAGGAGGAACATGCGGATAGCGGTTCCCGGATCAAACCCTTCAGCCTCGTGGAAAATGATCCGCAGGACGAGGGGGGCGATGAGGATCCCTGAGATTAGACCGTCTCCCAGCGGCGTCCGTCCCGCTCGATGAATTTGGCGCTGCTCTCCGGCCCCCACGTACCGGCACTGTACAGTTCAAGACAGTCGCACTTTTCCCAACGCTCCACAAAGGGGTCGGCATATTCCCACGAAGCTTCGACGGCATCCTGACGGACAAACAGAGCCTGATCTCCTCCGAGACAGTCCCGCAGCAGCCGTTCGTACGGACTCACGTAGGTGCGGTCGAAGTAGTCGTTATAGCAGAAGCTCATATCGACCGGTACGATCAGATTGGATGATTCCGGATACTTGACCCCCATTTTCATCCGGATGCGCTCTTCCGGCTGGACGGTGAGCACGAGAGAAGTGGAGTCAAGGGGAAGACAATCGTCCTTGAACAGCTTCAGGGGCGGCTGTTTGAATTTGATCACCACTTCGGTTACCCGCCGGGGGAGCCGTTTGCCGGTCCGTACGTATATCGGCACCCCCGCCCACCGCCAGTTGTCCAGATGTAACCGTGCGGCGAAAAAGGTGGGGATGGTACTCTCCGGTGATACGTTATCCTCTTCCCGATACCCCTTCACCTTGAGACCGTTTACAACGTCTCCGGTGTATTGCCCGGCTATCGATGCGGCCGAGACCTGGTCATATGGAACAGGCCGCAGGGAGCGCAGCACTTTTACTTTTTCATCCCGGACCTGCTGCGCATGAAAACTCGTGGGAGGTTCCATCGCCACGAGGGCGAGAACCTGCAGCATGTGGTTCTGGAAAATATCGCGGATAGCTCCGGTCTTTTCATAAAAACGGCCCCGATGCTCGACCCCGATGCTCTCGGCTACGGTGATCTGTATGTTGTCCACATAGTTGCGGTTCCACAGCGGTTCGAAGATACTGTTGGCGAATCGGAAGAAGATGATGTTCTGTACCGTCTCCTTGCCGAGATAGTGGTCCATCCGGAAGACCTGCTCCTCCCTGAACACGGAATTCACCGTCTTGTTGAGTTCGAGGGCGGTGCTTATGTTCTTCCCGAAGGGCTTCTCGATCACGATCTTGGTATTGGCGGCCCCGACCGGCAGATCACTCTCGCCTATGGTTGAAATCACCTGGCTGTAGAGGGTGCTCGGGATAGAGAGATAGTAGATCACGTCCATCCGGTAGCCGCGGCTCTTCTCCTTCACCAGCCGGTTGAGATCGTTGTAATGGGCCGCTACTTCGAAGTGCCCGTAGGCGAAGCTGAGCCGCTCGGAGAAGGACTGGATCTGCTCCGGTTCCGGAGAACCGATCTCGTCGGACTCCTCGAGGGCATCCGCAATCAGCTTTCGGTACTGTGCGTGGTCAAGGTCCTGCCGGCCGAAGGCGATAATTTCGAATTCTTCAGGCATATTTCCCCGGACGTACATGGAAAAGAGGGTCGGCAGCAGCTTCCTCCGGGACAGGTCGCCGGCGCCCCCGAAGATCACGAAGGCGAAGGGTCTGGGGTCCTGGTAGTCCCCGGAGATGTCGCAGCGGGTCAATTCTTCCGCTCCGGCGGCTTCGCCAGGTCCGCCGTTTCCTGGATCCGTCCGTGGACTGTTTTTTTCACTCATACAGACTCCGGAGGACGGTCACTTCGATATCCTTCTGCAGCATGATATTTTTTCTCTCTTCAGCTGTTCCTTCAGGAACATCTACCGGACGGGTGAGATCTTCGATGACGCAGGTGTGAAATCCGAGACGGTGGGCATCGAGGGCTGAGAAATACACGCACCAGTCGAAGGCCAGACCGCACAGGTAGACCTTCTCGATACCGAATTCGTGGAGATATCCCGTCAGTCCCGTGGGAGTCGTGCCGTCGTTCTCAAAGAACGCAGAGTATGAGTCCAGGCCGGCCTGCGTACCCTTTCGGATGATCAGGTCGGCATACTCCTCCTGGAGGTCCGGGTGGAATCCCGCCCCCCTGCTGCCGGCGACGCAGTGCACCGGCCAGAGGTTCTGTGAGAGTCCGTCAACCTCGACAATCTCGTAGGGCTGCTTCCCTTCGTACTCATCGGCAAATGAGACGTGATGGAGAGGATGCCAGTCGGCAGTAGCCACCACTTTGCGGAACAGTTCTCCCCCGCTCTGGGCGTTGTCCTGAAGCAGCGAGTTTATCGGACCAATGATCTCGTCGCCTCCCCGGACCGCCATCGATCCCCCCGGACAAAAATCAACCTGAACATCCACAATTATAAAAGCCGCCTTCTGCATAGCAGTCCTCCGTACATTTTATTTTTTTTATTTTGACAGATAAGAACCCAGCTGACTTATCAGGGACTTCTCCGTTACCGGTTTGAGAATCAAACCGTCCATACCGTCCTCTTCGAGTTCCCGGTAGATGATATCATCCGAATAGGCAGTCAGCCCCAGTATCGGGGTGGACGAGGTCCCGCGGCTGTACTGTTTCAACTGCCTGATCCGGCGAACCGCCTCCCTGCCGTCCATAACCGGCATTTTTATATCGAGGAGGATTATATCGAATTCCTCCGTCCCCGCCAGATCGAGCGCTTCCCGGCCGTTCACCGCCTCCGCGACAGTCCAGCCGTCCTGTACGAGAACGGTCTTCACGAACAATCTGTTAATGCCTTCGTCGTCAGCTATAAGTATTCTCTTGTCCATAGTATCACTATAGAAAAATACATGCTCTTTCGCCAGTCCGATTGCCGCAACAATTACCCTTTTATTTCTCAGTCAAATATTCTTTGCCTGAATCAAAATCTGCTGGTATTATTAATACATACTTTTTTAGAAAGGATGACTCAACTATGAACAAATTCGATATAGATAAGATCAGGGCCGATTTTCCGGTACTCAACACGGTCATGAAGGGGAAGCCTATTGCCTATCTGGACAACGGTGCAACCGGGCTGACACCCGAACCGGTAATCCGGACCATCGAACAGTACTATCGGACATCGTCCTGCAATATACATCGCGGCATCTATGAGCTGAGTGAAAAGACCACCGAGATGTTTGAGGACGCCAGGGTGAAAGTAGCCGATTTCCTCCATGCCAGAGGTCCGGATGAAATCATCCTGACCCACGGGGCCAC
>JBNGED010000142.1:0-6284 GCA_049975605.1 Sediminispirochaetaceae bacterium
GGGCAAACAGCGCCTCATGGTTATGAAGCAGACCAGCGACGGATTCGAAATTTCCGAGGAGGACCTCAAGATCAGAGGACCCGGCGAAATGACCGGCACGAGGCAGTCAGGCTTCATGCGTCTCACCTTCGCGGATCTGACCAGAGACCTTTCTCTTCTCGACCATGCGAGGAAGGACGCCTTTCGCATTATCGGCGCTGATCCGGGGCTCCTTGAACAGCCGCATTCAGGTATGCGGAGAGTCCTGGAGTGCTGCCCTCCTTTTCCGGAGGATATTCTTGCCGGAGGATAGGATTGCGCGGACATACCGCCCCGGCGATTGCCGCCCGATCTGACCAGGCGGACAGGTCCAGGCAGACGGGATCCGGCGGAAGTGACCGGCGGACATGACCTGGCGGACGTGACCAGACTGATTACAGTTACCGTTGCGGGGACGATAAAAAGGAGCAAGCAATGCGAATTACCGGCGGGCGATACCGCAGCCGTAAAGTACAGTGTCCTCCCGGCGTTATCCGGCCGGCCATGGACCGGATGCGGGAATCGATGTTCTCGATTCTGGGTGACATTTCAGGACTCGCATTTCTGGATCTATTCACCGGTTCGGGGGTAGTGGGAATCGAAGCCGCATCCCGGGGAGCGGAACCGGTCACGCTCGTGGAGATGGACCGGCGCAAAGCGGCTGTAATCCGCCGGAATATCGAGTTCGTGGAAAGCTCCATCTCCCTGCGGCTCATGCCGGCCGAACGTTTTCTGAAAAAACCGGACCGCAGGTACGATATAGTCTACCTCGATCCGCCCTTCAACTACACTGCGAAGCAGGAACTCATAGAACTGGTATCCCATGCCGACGTTCTGGTACCCGGGGGCTTGTGTCTCATCCATCATCCTTCAAACGAAGAGTGGCCCGAGGCGATTGAGAAACTGCAGTGCAGCGACATCCGCGTCTACGGCGGTTCGACTTTGCGCTTCTTCACCTTCACGCTTTCCTGAGCATCTGGTATAGTGAGAACCGGCTTCACGCCAAGGAGGAATTCGTGACTGAATCGAAGAAGCGGTACCTGCAGGTACCGCAGGGGACCGAGGGGGTCCATCTCGAGGAGGCGTACCGACACCGCCACATCACTCAGCAGCTGTTCAACCTCTTCCATCTGTGGGGATATCTCCCCGTGGAGACCCCGGTTTTTGATTTTTACGACATCTATGAACCGTTGCTGCACGGCAGCACGAAGAGCGTCTACCGGCTCATCGATCGGGAGGGAGACCTCCTGATGCTGCGTTCGGACATCACACTCTTTCTGGCCAAGCAGATGGGCCTCTGGCTCCGCGAAGATGATTTGCCGACCCGCGTCTGTTATGCCGACACTATTCTCCGGCACCAGCATGCCGAAGACATATCCCGGAACGAGTTCTTCCAGGTTGGGGCCGAACTGATGGGGAAGGCCGGCAGCGAGGCGGACCTGGAAATTCTGCTCCTGCTTGAAAAGACCTTTCTCACACTGGGGATCACTCCGGCTATCCACCTGGGTTCGCACAAGTTCCTGACTACGGTTTTCAAGGATTTCAGCGAGCGGGAACTTACCCGGGCGACGCAGGTGATCCTCAACCGGGACCTGGAACAGCTCAAGGAGCTGATGCGTCCGCGGTTTTCCGCTGAGAGGTTGAAGGTGATCCTGTCTCTCTTCTCCTTCATTGGTACCTGGGAGGAATTCCAGATTGAAGTCGATAGACATCGGGATACACTGGAACCGGAGGAACATGAAGCCCTCGCCTATCTCACCTACCTTGTGCGTCAGATGCAGAGCCTCGGTTATGCCAGGGAGCTGTGTATAGATCTTTCCGAAGTCGGGGCCCAGCCCTACTACACCGGTATCGTATTTCAGGTGTATCTTCCGGACCTCGACGACGCCGTTGCCTCGGGCGGACGGTACGACAAGCTTCTCAGTGTATTTGGATTCGACTGCCCGTCGGTCGGCTTTTCCCTGATGCAGAGGAAAATCGAGGACCACATAGATGCCGGCTTCGGCAAACCGGACAAGGTCACCCGAGTCGAAGAGGCTGACTTCCTCGAATCCTTCCGGGCGGCCCAGAAGCTGAGAGAAGAGGGGGTCGTGACGATACTATGAGTGACGATACTATGAGCGGCAGTACTATAAGCAGACAGCTCGCAGACACACCCCTGACCCTTGCCCTGCCGAAGGGCAGGCTCTTCGACCAGGTCCGGGATTATTTCGCGCAACGAGGCATGGTTTTTACCTTCGAGAAGCGGAAGCTGATCGCCCACGACGAATCGGGTCTGCTGAAGATTTTTCTGGTAAAAAACGCCGATCTCCCGACCTATGTCAATCACGGCATTGCTGGGCTGGGTATCTGCGGCGAGGATGTCCTCTACGAAGCGGGGCTCCGGTTTTTCCGGCTGATGCAGTTCGAATTCGGAGGTACCAGTATGTGCCTGGCGGCTAAGAAGGGATTCGGGCATCCCGACAGTATCCGCAGTGTCAACGTGGCGACCAAATTCCCCCGCTTTGCCAGAGACTACTTCTACAGCAAAGGGGTGCCGATCCAGCTGATCAAGCTGAACGGTTCCGTCGAGCTGGCCCCTATCCTGGGACTTGCGCCCTATATCGTCGATCTGGTCGAAACGGGCTCGACCCTCAAGGCCAACAATCTCGAAGTTATCGAGAAACTTGCCGATATTGAAGTACATCTGATCGCGAACCCTTCGTACTACAAGCTCAACTACCGGCGGATCAACCGACTTATCGCCGATCTGGAAAAAAAAGACCCGAAGGAGGAGAATACATGAGCAGCCGCAGAGTGGAACAATTCCGGGAAACGAATGAAACCCGTATCAAACTCACCCTCGATCTCGACGAAAGCTTCCGGGAAATCAATACGGGACTTCCGTTTTTCGATCACATGCTCACGAGTCTGTCCTTCCACGGACAGATCGGCCTGAAGATTGAGGCGCAGGGCGATCTGGATGTAGACGAACACCACCTGGTCGAGGATGCGGGCATCGTTCTCGGCGATGCGCTTCACACGGCGGTTGAAAAATACGGTCCCGTGATGCGTTTCGGCTCAGCGGCGGTCCCGATGGACGAGGCTTTGAGCGAAGCGGTTGTGGATGTCAGCGGCCGTCCATATCTGGTATATACCGCCGACTATCCCCAGGATTACTGCGGGAAGTTCCCGATCGCCATGCTGAACGAATTCTTCTATGCCCTGGCCCATCATGCCGGCATCACCCTTCATGCCCACTGCCGGTACGGTCACAACAGTCACCACATGGCTGAAGCTCTGTTCAAGGCCACCGGCCGGGCCTTCCTTCAGGCATATGCACCGCGTTCAGGCCCGGGACCGGCCAGTACGAAGGGCGTATTGTAGACATTTTTAATAATGTTTGCTACATTACTCCCCGAATTCCCTGATTTTCCCTGATGGCGAAGCCTGTGAAAGACAAATTGGAAGACTTTAATGTTGCGTTTTCCATCCATTTTGATTATATTTTCTCATGTAGCGTTGTAACAAAGATATGAAAAAAGAAGATGCGCTGAACCGGATACCGGCCGAGGGTTTCATCAAGCTCAGTACTTCCGACCGGAAGACACTGGATCCTGCCCAAAGGTCAGCCCTCATTCGCAAAGGGAATGAACTTTTCAACAACGGCAACATTCAAACATCAAAGCGTATCTTTTTAACCACCGGATATTCGGATGGTCTTGAGAGGATCGGTGATTATTACAGGGACAAAGGAGATATTTTAGAAGCGCTGCGGATGTACTGGATCGCTCCGGCCCCCGGTAAGAAGCAGCAGCTGATCGAACAGTGCGCGGCAGTCATTCAGCACTGGATCGATCAGGAAGGATGAAAATATACTATGAGTGATTATGAAAAAGATTTTTTAGAAAACCCGGATTTTGAAAATGACGCTCCCATAACCCCCGAAGGCCTCAATGAAGAAGAGTTGAACCGCATATCCGAATTTTCCAAACGCGGGTATCAGCTGCTCAAAGAGAACCTCATCAAAGAAGCGGAGGAGAGTTTTACCCAGATTCTGGATATCGATTCCAGCAACAACTACGCCCTGGTGGGATTGGGGGATGCAGCCCGTAAGCGCCGCGAATACCGCAAGGCGATCGGGTACTATCAGAAGTGCCTCGAGAACCATGCCGGCAACAACTATGCCCTCTTCGGTCTGGCGGATTGTTACAAGGCCCTCAACCGCTACAGCGACGCCATCAAGATCTGGGAGCAGTACCTGCAGCACGACGACAACAACGTCACTGTGCTCACACGGGTGGCCGATGCCTACCGCAAGGTGAAGGATTTCCGCCGCTCCAAGGAGATATACCTGAAGGTACTGGAAGTCGAACCGGACAATCCCTACGCCCTCATAGGGCTCGGACACCTCCACTACGACTTCCGTGAGTATGAGGATGCCTTGAAGTACTGGGAACGGATGCTCGAAGTGAACCAGAACAATATCGACATCCGGGTCCTCACGAGTCTCGGGAACTGTCATCGCAAGCTCAAAACCTACGACAAGGGATTGAAATATTTCCAGCAGGCTCTGGAGCTCGAACCGAACAACTTCTACGCCCTCTTCGGTCTCGCCGACTGCTACCGCGGTATGAATTACCACGCCGAATCCCTCGAATACTGGCACAAGATTCTGAAGCTCGACCCGCACAACAAGGTAATTCTGACCCGGGCGGGCGACGCCTACCGCAGCATGGAAGACTTCGACAACGCCGAAGACTACTATCACCAGGCCCTCAACATCGAATTCGATATGTACGCCATCCTCGGCCTGGCTTTGATCAACAAGGAGCGGGGGAACTACGAAGAAGCCATCGACAGTCTCTACGGGCTGTTACGGAACGATCCGAAGAACCACCGTCTCTACACCGAGATCGCTGAATGTTATCTGGCGCTGGGACAGAAGCACAAGGCAATCGAAGTTCTGAATGAGTTCCACAAGCTCGGAATCCGCAATCCGTACGTGGCCAAGCTTCTGGACAGGATCCAGCAGAATGGGACCAAACGATAAAGAGGTATCCCTCTGCGGGCTGCTGCCCGACCAAGTGGTTCAAACCCTGGGGATACAGCCGGCGTTCCGGGGTATGCAGCTCTTCGAATGGATCCATCAGAAGGGAGCGCCGGATTTCAACTCGATGACCAACCTTCCCGCCGGTCTTCGCGCGGCTCTCACGGATTCACACGGCAGCCCCTTTTCCAGCCGTATAGCTGAGGTCCATGAGGATACTGACGGCACGGTAAAAATTCTTCTCCAGCTGCAGGACGGCGGACTGATCGAATCGGTGCTGCTGCTCGATGAGAACAACCGCCGGACTGCCTGCCTTTCGAGCCAGATCGGCTGCGCCCTCGGATGCACCTTCTGCCGTACCGGTACGATGGGGCTCATCCGCAACCTTACAGCAGGCGAAATCGTGGAACAGTATCTTCATCTGCGCGCAAGATACGGCGACATACACAACATCGTCTTCATGGGGATGGGAGAGCCTCTGATGAATCTCTCCGAAGTACTTCAGGCGATTGAAGTGTTTCATCATCCACGGGGTCTCAACGTCGGCATGCGGCGGATTACTATCTCCACGAGCGGGATACTGGAAGGAATTGATACGCTTGCAGAGACCGGGCTGCAGGTGCGTCTCGCCGTTTCACTGATTACAGCGGACCAGGAGCTTCGCGCACAGCTTATGCCTATTGCCCGGAGCGTTCAATTGGACAAGCTGCAGGCGGCCCTTATCCGCTTCCAGCAGGCCCAGGGCCGCCGGATCACCCTCGAATATGTTGTTTTTCATGGACGCAATACACGGCCCGAGGACGTTGAGGCCCTCGTCCGGTTCGCGAAGCCCCTGCAGGTGCTGGTCAACATCATTCCGTGGAACCCGGTTGAAGGGATGAATTTTCAGGAACCTGCCGAGCGGGAAGTGAAACAGTTCCAGCAGGCCCTTGAACAGAGAGGAATAAGCACCAGCCGCAGGTACCGCCGCGGCCGGGGCATCAACGGCGCCTGCGGGCAGCTCGCCGTTCAAGATTGAGCTTGGTGGTTCGAACCGTGGGGATGCTTCGTGTTATAACTATGCCGGCCTTATCCGTGCCGTTCTTACTCCAGGACCGCCCTGATACGGCGCACGCCGGCCGATGAAGACTGCTCCTTGGTGATCTTGAACGTTCCGAGTTCCGCTGTATGCTCTACATGCGGTCCGCCGCATACTTCCTTGGAAAAATCACCGACCGAATATACCTTGACCTGTTCG
>JBNGED010000143.1:0-6260 GCA_049975605.1 Sediminispirochaetaceae bacterium
CTATGTATGCGGAATGATTCTTTTTCTTTGGAGAACGAACAGCAAAAGAGCCGTGAGAACTGTATAGAGAAGACATAGAGATATCCCGTATGCTGTGTATGACAACTGTGTGAGCAGCGGGACTACTGCATACAGAAGAGCGGCCATAAAGGGAAGGACAACGAAAATATACCTCTTCCAATCCATTGTTATCACGTACATGTAGAGGAGAACCACGGTTCCGATCAGAAGCTGCATGAGCAGAAGCGGATATCCGAACAGGAGGTAGCCTGAATAGAATCCGAAATAGAGGAACCCGTAGAAAACTCCGGCCAGAACCGAGAAACCGGCGGTGAAGGTGAGGATATGAAAATAGAGCCGTTGTCCATATTCGTACTTGATCTTTCTCTTCTCCCACAGAATAAAGAACAGTATCAGCGGCAGCAGAATGATGAAAAAATCAAGGAAGAAGGCCCTCAGGTACAGAGCGGAACCGGCGTATCGCTGCGGATAGCTTCGAACGATGACATAGAGCGGCAAAACGCTTATCAGGAACGACACGAGACCGCGAAGGAAAACCTGCCAGGTCTCGCTTCTGGTGAATGATTCGGGGAAGAAGATCCGAATGTAAATGAGAAATGCCAGCGGTATTGAGAAAATCAGAAATAGTATCATTGCCATAGGAGAGTATCATTAAGCGTACAGATTTGCAACTACAGGAGCTGTTCCAGTTCGTATCGATCTCTCAGAAGTGCTCGCTGCTTCTTCGTGTCTTCCAGGAGGCTGTATAAAAGGTCCTCCCGTTCGGTTGCTTCGCTCTCACGGTAACACCGATCGAGAAATTTTTCCATTTCTCTCTCATATTCGGCGAGATTATGGAGAAAATCGATCTTTGGAAGCTCACGATACCTGTCAATCGGAAGACGACCTGCCTCTATGCCTCTGATTTGTTCTGCAAGTTGACCGTCATTGTCATCCATCCCGTTGAGCAGGGCTATATTTTCCCTGATGATCTTCTGTGCCGCTTCCTTGTGTTCCAGCAACATTCGCAGGAATTTGCGTAAATTCTCATCGGATATCACTGCCGCGAACGTTCTATACACCTCTACGACCTTTTGATTCAGGCCTACCATTATTACACCGAGCTTTAGCTTCTCATCCATCACTTCATTCCTCTTTTCTGATTTTTTCACTCTAAGTATCGTTTGAAATGAAAAAATTGTTAATACACCCATTTGACCTTTTTCGTGCTGAATGATATATTTACTTCCACTTTGTTATGTGAATAATCATTCGATTAAGGAGGCAGATTGGCTGCAAAAGATTTAAGGATCAATCAGCAGATCCGGGTACGTGAGGTTCGTGTTATTGACCATGAAGGGAAGCAGCGCGGGATTCTTCCAACTCCTCAGGCGCTGGAATTGGCCCAGGAAGCAGGCGTCGACCTGGTAGAAGTTGCTCCGCAGGCGAATCCTCCGGTATGTAAGATGCTTGATTATGGCAAATACAAGTTTGAACTCGAGAAGAAGCGCAAGGACGCCAAAAAGAAACAGAAACAGCTGAAGCTGAAAGAGATTCGCATGCAGCCAAAGATCGAGAAGCATGATCTCCAGTTCAAGACCAAACATGTGAGCGAGTTCCTTGATGAGGGGAACAAGGTTAAGGTGACCATCCGGTTCAGGGGCAGAGAGATGGCCCATACTGAAATCGGCCGGGACGTCTTACTGCAGATCCTCGCCAATCTGGATGAACTTGATACCAAATACAGTGTCGACAGGCAGCCCCAGATGGAAGGGCGCTTTATGTCGATGATACTTAGCCCGAAGAGCAAGAAATAACTGATTTTGTAAGCAATAAGCAAGGAGCATGAAATGCCTAAAATGAAAACACGTAAATCGGCGGCAAAACGTCTTCGCGTAACAGGCAATGGAAAGGTAAAGTACAAGAAACAGGGTTTACGCCATATTCTGACCAAGAAGAGCACCAAGAACAAGCGGAATCTCAGAAAGACCGGCGTTCTCAGCGACGCGGAGCAGAAGCGCGTACAGAAGCTTTTACCCTACAGTTTCTAAACCTTCCCCTGCTTTCCCTTACGGGTATATCCACCGCAGCGGAATACATCTGAAAACCGAAAACAAGGAGATTGAGAAATGCCACGTGCAACTGATGGTACACGAAGAAAGAATAGAAGAAAGAAGATCCTCAAGGAAGCGAAGGGCTTTTGGGGAAGACGCAGTACGAACTTCCGCACCGCCAAAGACGCTGTCAGGAAGGCGGGTCAGTACGCATATCGCGACAGGAAGAAGAGAAAGGGAGATTTTCGAAGGCTCTGGATTACGAGAATCTCCGCTGCCTGTAAACAGGAGGGCCTGAACTACTCACGGTTCATGCATGGTCTGCAGATGGCGAATATTGAAATCAACCGTAAAGCTCTTTCCAATATGGCTATCGAAGACAAGCCCGCTTTTTCTGAATTGGTGACCAAGTCCAGAGCTGCCCTCGGAGAGTAATGCATGATAACCATTGAGCAGATACATCTTCTCGAACAGAAGGTCCGCAAAGCAGTCAAACAAATCGACCTTCTCAGACAGGAGAACCGTGCGCTCAATTCAAAGCTTGAGCATTATCAGGGCCGAATTGTTGAACTCGAGAAGCTGATCGAATCATTCAAAAAGGACCAGAGCGAGATCGAAAGAGGAATTATCACCGCTCTCGAAGAACTCAACCAGCTCGAGGATGATCTGGATTCCGGATCATCCGCATCAGATTCTCCGGAACCCCCTGAATCCTCCCCGCCCGATGAGGCTCCGGAGGGTTCCGGGGAACCCGAAGAGGCTGACAGAACCGACGATCAGGTCAGCGACGATCCGGAAGCGGACAACCCGCAGTCCGGTGAACTGGACATTTTCTAGGGACAGATGGAAACCGAACCAGTCCGCATACATCTTCTTGGCACTTCCTTTACAATAAGGACCAGCGAGGACCCCGGCTATCTTCAGAGGATCGTTCGGGATGTCGAGCGCCGATTCGAACTTGTCAGCAGGACGATGGGCGTCTCCGATCCTTTACGTATTGCCATTATTTCAAGTATACTATTAGCAGATGATGTAAAAAAACTGCAGCAACACAGTTCCGAAGCCGAGTTAAAGACGAAAGAACTGATTGAGTTGATTGACCGTACCGTAGAGTAAGCTAAGTTGCCTGCAGTGTTCGGGAGGGATACATAAATCTCTTGGGTCAAACTAAATAAACGGGATTCCTAATTCTGGAGTTGAACTGCGGGGCCTTCGGGTCCTACATGATGCTCTATTGCGGAAACCCACTTGAACCTTCGAGTTCAAGAGATACGCCCCAAGCGGCACTGCGGGTTTTTCATATTAGGATCAATGCGGAAGGTTAGATTTTATGTCCATATTAACAAGTCAGCAGATCAACAATTTTTTCAACATCTACAAGGATATCGAAATAACCTTCACGAAAGAGATTATCCGCGCTACCGGACTGTTCCCGAAGGAAGTTCATCTGAAAAGCGTCGGCCACCCGATTCCCTGTATAATCTACAGTGTTTCCATGGTTTCCGCGAAGGTAATCGCCAGTATAAGCCCGGCCATGTTCGAACAGATCCGCAATTCCAATAACCTCGTTTCGCTTCGCTTTGCCTTCCTCAAGAGTGACAAGATCGATCCGATATCATTTTTCGTCGGCGCGCGGATATCAGGATACAATCCTTACAGTAAAGACAAACCGAATCTTAACTACATCTCTCTCGACTTCACTCAGCGGCCCCCGGATGATCTCATCGCGATTCTCGGAGAGATCCTCGAGGCCAGAAGCAATTCCCAGAAGCGACGGGAGGAGCGGATCATCCTGAATGCCAACGCCATCAAGAAGATGGGAATCAGCAACAAGTCACACAATGTATACATTCAGGGCGTACCCCGCCAGTGCATCGTCAGGGACCTCTCATTCTCCGGCTCCAAAGTGATTGTCGCCGGAGTGGCAAAATTCCTCATGGAAAAAGAGGCTGCACTTCACCTCTCCACTACCGAAAAAGGCGTTCTGAAAATACCCGGTAAGGTTGTCCGCAACGAACCGGTAGAGGGACGCAAGGACCTCGCCGCTATTGCTATCAGATATGACGACAAGCAGGTACCGATCGAATACAAGCTCATGATCAACGAGTTTCTCAAGCTCCGCAAAATTGAACCGCAAAAGGAATAATATAATTATGGCGCTCTATAACCAGGGAGGAGTCCCCTTCCCCGCTGACGATACTGCTCCCCTCGAAAGAATACTCTACATTTCGCTGCCCGATGATGTCGAAAGGAACATCGAAAACTTCGATCTGGATTCTTCAATCCCGCTTCCCGTCGAACCGCCTCCAGGTGTTGAAAGTACTGAACTCCGGGATCTTTCCTGGGAGATGATCGTATCTGCAATGCTGAAGCTCTTTGCCTATCAGCCTGATCACCCGCACCTCGAATATTTCCGCGATTTCGTTCTCGCCGTGCAGCCCGATATAGTCGCTCGAATGACACAGATGGGAATCGCCAAGGCACAGAACCAAGAATACGAGATAGCGGAGGAGATATTCAGGTCCCTCGTCAACTTCGCCCCTGAAGAGGAGAACACCTTCGTCAACCTGGCGATAGTCTTTGAAGAGTCGGCAGCAGCCCTTCGAGACAAGGGCGATGAAGAGTCCGCGGAGAAGCGCGATCATTGGGCCTTCATTGCATACCGTCAGGCCTGCCGGTTCCATCCGGATTCCGCCCGTATCAACTACAATGCCGGACACTTTTTCCTGCAGAGAAACAATATGCAGAAAACACGGGAACACTTTCAGAAATACCTGAAACTGGATCATACGGACAGTGAAGAGCGTCGGCGGATCCTCACTCTATTAAAAGAACTCGAATCGCGGGACAGGTACGATACATTGTTCGCCGAAGCCTACGATTTCATAAAGATGGGACAGGAAGCTCAGGGAATTAATAAGGTCAGAGAGTTCATTGAAAAGAATCCCGATGTTTGGAACGCCTGGTTCCTTCTCGGCTGGGGCCAGCGAAAGACCGGCGCTTTTGAAGAGGCCCGCGACTCGTTCCGCAGAAGCATCGAGCTGAATGATTCCAATCCTGATTCCTTCAACGAACTGGCTATCTGTAATCTCGAGCTCGGCGAGTTCCAGCAGGCCAGGAACAACCTCGAGAAGGCGTTGAAAATCGAACCTGAGAACACCAAAGTAATGTCAAACATGGGGATACTTGCCCTGAAGCAGGGAGATTACGATATGGCCAGAAGGTTCTTCCGCACCGTCATCGAACTCGATCCGGAGGACCGGCTCGCGCCGATGTATCTGGACAAAATCGATGAGCAATCTTGACAAAAGCCTTATACCAACATAGGGTACATACAATATGATGCTGTCAGGTAAGAAGAAGATCTACGCTGAAATCATCCTTGTGAGCACTATCCTGTTCACTTTGATTATAGGTATCGCCGCCGGATACACGATTGCCAAGCTTCGGGACCCGGTGATCCGCCAGGACCTCAAGGAATACAAGCCTGCTCTTCCCACCCAGATCTATGACCGCGACGGGGAGCTCATTACCGAGATTTTCTCAGATGAGAAGCGCGACATCGTTCCCGTGCGAGAACTGCCCAAGCACCTCGTATACGCCCTTATCAGCCGTGAAGATACCGATTTCTTCTCTCACCGGGGATTCAGCTTCCGCGGAACCGCCCGCGCAGCCTGGAACGTCGTCCTCGGGACCTACTTCTCCGGCGGCAGCACCCTGACTCAGCAGGTAGCCGGCAAGCACTACGCCGATCGTTCCCTGCTCACTATCACGAGAAAGCTCCGCGAATTGTGGTACGCATTCAAAATGGAACGCGAGCTCTCGAAATACGAGATCCTCGAGATGTACATCAACGAGATGTACTTCGGTCACAATACGTACGGAGTCGAGGCTGCTTCCCAGTTCTATTTCGAACACTCCGCACAGGAACTCTCGGTCGCGGAAGCCGCCATACTTGTTATCCAGCTGGCCAGTCCAGCCCTCTATTCGCCGATCAAACATCCGGACCGGGCGCGCTCCCGCCAGAAGGACGTTCTGGACCAGATGGTGGAGCTGGGCTATACAACCCGTGAAGAGGCTGATTTCTCCTACCAGCAGTACTGGGACAACTATGACTACAACCGTTCCAATATCGCCAGCGCATACTTCGACAACAAAAGCAGGGCCCCCTATTTCAGTGAATATGTCCGGCTCCAGCTGAATGAC
>JBNGED010000144.1:0-3553 GCA_049975605.1 Sediminispirochaetaceae bacterium
AGATAACAGTGTATCAGGACAGGAGTTTTACCTTTATTACCAAAACTCCTCCCGCCGCGGTACTCATCAAGAAGGCGTGCAAGCTCGAAAGCGGTTCCGCCGAACCCCACAAGGTGAAGGTAGCCAAGATTCCCGAATCGCAGGTGCAGGAAATCGCCGAAATAAAGATGCCCGACCTGAATGCGAACGATATCGAAGCGGCCAAGAAGATTATCGCCGGTACCGCCCGCAGCATGGGTGTTGAAGTGGAGGCCGGCAAATGAGACACGGAAAGAAATACAACGATGTCAGGGAGAAGATCGACCGCACGAAGCCATACCCCCTTGGCGAGGGGCTCACTATTGTGAAGGACCTATCCTATGCCAAGTTCGACGAGACTGTCGAACTATCGGTGAAGCTCAACCTCAAGAAAAGCCAGACTGTTCGTGACACCCTGGTGCTTCCGCATCAGTTCAAGGGAGAAAAGAAGGTACTGGTTTTTGCGAAGGGCGATAAGGCTGAAGAGGCCCGTGAAGCAGGCGCGGCCTACGTCGGAGACAGCGACCTGATCGAGAAGATCCAGGGCGGCTGGCTCGATTTCGACGTTGCGGTTGCCACGCCGGACATGATGAAGGACGTCGGAAGGCTCGGTCCCATCCTCGGTCGCCGGGGATTGATGCCGAACCCGAAGACACAGACAGTCACCTTCGAGATAAAGGCCGCCCTCGAGGAATTGAAGAAGGGGCGGGTAGAGTACCGGTCGGACAAGACCGGCGTTGTTCATTTCAGTGTCGGCAAGGTCTCCATGGATCCGGAGAAGGTGAAGGAAAACGTGAACGTCGTACTGGGCGAAATCGTTAAGAAGAAGCCTGCCGACGCGAAGGGTGAGTTCATGCGCTCGGTATATGTATCCTCGACGATGGGCCCCGGTGTAAAGATCGACTACCGGGAAATGGCCTGAGCCGGCGCAAAGGAGAATGAACGATGGCTGAATACGTTACGAAGATAAATCAGGAAAAAACGGCGGCGGTGGAGGAGCTCAAAGAGCTTTTCAAGCAGTCAGCTGATTACATTTTTACCAACTACCGGGGACTGAGTGTCGCCCAGATTACCGAGCTGCGCAACAAGCTGCGCGAGCAGAATACGGCATATCGGGTGGTGAAGAACCGTTTTGCCAAGCTGGCTCTCAAGGACCTCGGCCAGCCGGCGGTTGATGATCTGCTGATAGGACCGACGGCGGTTGCCCTGCCGAAGGAAGAGGCCGGACCGGTTACGAAGATCCTGGTCGAGTACGGCAAGGATAATCCCGTTGAGATCAAGGGCGGAATTATCGATGGGCGGGTGTTCGATCTGGCACAGATGGAGGCGTTCAGCAAACTTCCCACACGGATGGAACTGATTGCCCAGCTGATGGGAACCATGAATGCTCCGATTCAGAACTTCGTCTATACCCTGAATGCGGTGCCGCAGAAACTCGTGCGGGTACTGCAGGCGGTAGCGGACAAGAAGAAGTCGGAAGAATAGGGAATTTGTCCTGCAGTATGCAGGCATATATACAGACAGCGTTAGTCTTCATGCACGGCCATGCTATCGCTGGAAAAACAAGGAGAAGGTAATATGGCTATGAGTAAAGATGATATTCTGGAAGCAATTGCAAACATGACGGTTCTGGAGGTTTCCGAACTGATCAGTGCAATGGAAGAAAAATTCGGGGTAACCGCCGCGGCTCCTGTTGCTGTCGCCGCTGCCGGTGGAGCGGCTCCTGCTGCTGCCGCCGCTGAAGAAGATGAGCAGACCGAATTCGACGTAATCCTCAAGGGTGTTGCCGACGGTAAGAAGATCCCTGTTATCAAAGAGGTCCGGGCCCTTACGGGTCTCGGTCTGAAAGAGGCCAAAGAGATGGTAGAGGCCGGCGATAAGGCTCTTAAAGAAGGTGTATCAAAAGAAGAGGCGACCCAGATCAAAGAAAAACTCGAGGCGGCCGGCGGAGTTGTTGAGGTTAAATAACCACCCGGGTTTTTCTCGCACAGAAAAGAAACGTACCCATATAGGCCACCAGTCCGGAATTGGTCTGGTGGCATATTGTGTTCTGAAGTAAACAATTTTCCGGACCCCCGTACGATTCCAAACGGGGTGTTTTTATCAGGGGGTGGTGATGCTATCAGGCGGCAAAGCCATAAGAAAAAGGACCTATATCGGGGAAGAGTTTCAAGAAGTAATGAAACTCCCCAATCTCATCGACATCCAACTCTTGTCCTACGAACGCTTTTTGCAGCGCGACAGGCTCAAAGAGGGCAAACCCCTGCTCAAACAGGGGATAGAAGAGGTTTTTCAGAGCATTTTTCCAATTGAGAGTCCAACTGGTGATCTGCTGTTGGAGTATACCCATTACACGCTGGATGAAGAAAATATCAAGTTCGACGAGGAGCAGTGCAAGCTCAAGGGGCTTACCTATGCTGTTCCCATAAAAGCGCGGATAAACCTCATTTTCCAGGAAACCGGGGAGATCCGGCAGAAGGACATTTACGTCGGTGATATACCGCTGATGACCGACCGCGGGACCTTTATCATTAATGGTGCCGAGCGTGTCGTCGTAAGCCAGATCCACCGGTCTCCGGGTGTCATCTTCTCCCATGAGAAGGGCGTCTATTCTTCACGGATCATACCCTACCGGGGTTCCTGGTTAGAGTTCGAAATTGATCAGAAGAAAGAACTTATCTATGCCAAGATAGACCGCAAGAAACGTATCCTCGGCACCATGTTCCTTCGCGCCCTCGGTTTTCAGTCCCGAGAGGACATTATCAACGTTTTCTACAAGAGTGAGAACGTCAAGGTAAAAGACAGCCGGGAAGCCAAGGACGAACTGGTCGGAAGAGTGCTTTCGAAGGCGGTATGGATCAAGCGGGAGGACGAAGAGAAGAAGCTCTATCGGGCCGGCGATAAGCTGCACCCCCACGACGTGGACGAGCTCCTCCACTCCGGTGTAAAGAAGATCGATCTCATTGATTTCAATCACCCCGAATCGCTCCACTCCCAGATAATCCTGAACTGTTTTGAACGGGAAGAAGTCAAATTCACCCGTGATGATATAGAGATCGATGAACCGACCAAGGAAGACGCCCTCATATCCGTCTATTCAGTTCTCATGCCCGGCGAGCCGATTACCCTCGAGAATGCGGAGAAAGATCTGCAGTCGATGTTTTTCACCAACCGGCGCTACGATCTCGGACGGGTGGGTCGGTACAAGCTCAACAAGAAGTTCGACTATGATCTGGAAAACAAGAGCCAGGTCCTCAGCATGGACGATATCTGCAACACAATGAAGTTCCTCATTCAGGTCTACATCGGTGAAGCAAATGTTGATGATATCGACCACCTCGGGAACCGCCGGATCAGATCGGTCGGGGAACTGCTGGCCAATCAGCTGAAGACGGCCTTTTCCCGGATGGAGCGGATTGCAAAAGAACGCATGAGCCTGAAGGAGACCGACACGGTCAAGCCTCAGGACCTGATATCGATAAAGCCGATCGTTGCGGCTGTGAAGGAGTTCTTCGGTTCCAGCCAGCTGTCTCAG
>JBNGED010000144.1:3563-4084 GCA_049975605.1 Sediminispirochaetaceae bacterium
GACCAGGTCAATCCACTCGCCGAACTCACCCACAAGCGGCGCCTCAACGCGCTAGGCCCCGGCGGTTTGTCGCGGGATCGGGCGGGTTTCGAGGTCCGGGACGTGCATTACACCCACTACGGGAGGATGTGCCCGATCGAGACTCCTGAAGGTCCCAATATCGGACTGATAGTCTCTCTGGCCAATTTTACCAGGGTCAATGAATACGGCTTTCTCGAGAGTCCGTACCGCAAGGTGAAGAACGGGAAGGTGAGCGGAGATATCGAGTACCTCTCGGCAATGGATGAAGAGAAACACTTCATTGCCCAGGCCAACGCCCGTATCGACAAGAAGGGCAACTTCCTCGATGACATGATTTCAGTCCGCAAGGGAGGGGATTATATCACCAAGGCTTCCGACAGCATCAGTTATATGGATGTGTCGCCGAAGCAGGTAGTGTCTGTTTCAACATCACTGATTCCCTTCCTCGAACACGACGATGCCAACCGTGCGCTGATGGGTTCAAACATGCAGCGCCAGGC
>JBNGED010000144.1:4094-6234 GCA_049975605.1 Sediminispirochaetaceae bacterium
CTCCGGGGTCCTGCTGAAGGCCCGCAGGGCCGGTACGGTTGAGTACGTAACAAGTCAGCGGATTGTTATCAAGCCGGACAAGGTCGGCGACAAGGATGAGCGGGATGTATACAAGCTGATCAAATTCCAGCGCACGAACCAGGACACCTGCTTCAATCATAAGCCTCTCGTGGCCGTAGGTCAGCATATAGAGGATGGTCAGGCGATCAGCGACGGACCGGCGACGGATACCGGCGAGCTCGCACTCGGCCGCAACGTGCTGGTCGGATTCATTCCCTGGGGCGGCTACAACTACGAAGACGCCATCCTCATCTCCGAAAAGGTGGTGAAGGAAGATATCTATACCTCTTTTCATATCAAGGAATTCAGTATCGATATCCGGGAGACCAAGCTCGGGCCGGAGAAGCTGACAAGGGATATTCCCAATGTCAGTGAGAAGACCCTCGAGTACCTCGATGAAGAGGGGATTATCAATATCGGCGCAAAGGTAGGATCAGGGTCGATCCTGGTCGGCAAGGTGACTCCAAAGTCGGAGACGGAGACCACCCCCGAGTTCAAACTGCTCAACTCGATCTTCGGCGAGAAGGCCAAGGAAGTAAAGGACAGCTCCCTGCGGGTACCCCACGGGACCGAAGGCACGGTCATCGACGTACAGCGGCTGAAACGGTCGGAAGGCGACGATCTGCCCCCGGGTGTGGACGAAGTCGTGAAGGTTCTGATTGCCACCAAGCGGAAGCTCCGGGAAGGCGACAAGATGGCCGGACGGCACGGGAACAAGGGTGTAGTAGCCCGGGTCCTGGCGGAAGAAGATATGCCGTACATGGAAGACGGTACTCCCCTGGATGTGTGTCTGAACCCGCTTGGTGTTCCGTCACGAATGAACCTCGGACAGCTTCTGGAGACGGAGCTCGGCTGGGCAGCGGTTACCCTCGATGAGTGGTACGACACGCCGGTATTTCAGTCGGCTACTCCTGAGATGATTGTCAAGAAGCTCGAAGAGGCCGGATTGCCGGGTAATTCCAAGACCCCGCTCCGGGACGGCCGGACGGGGGACTATTTCGAGAACTCAGTGTTCGTCGGAGTCATGTACATGCTGAAGCTCCACCACCTCGTGGATGACAAGATGCATGCCCGTTCCACCGGTCCCTATTCACTGGTAACCCAGCAGCCGTTGGGCGGTAAGGCCCAGTTCGGCGGTCAGCGTCTCGGTGAGATGGAGGTCTGGGCGCTGGAAGCCTACGGCGCGGCGAATACTCTGCAGGAACTGTTGACCATTAAGTCCGACGATATGAACGGCCGGTCGAAGATATATGAAAGCATTGTGAAGGGAGAACCGGCGACCAGCGCTGGTGTTCCCGAATCATTTAACGTACTTATCCAAGAACTGCGCGGACTCGCACTGGATGTAACGATTTACGATTCGAAGGGGAAGCAGATTCCTCTGACGGAGCGGGATGAGGAGTTGATCAATCGGAGAGGAAGCCAGTTCTAGGCAGGAGTATAAGGTATGAGAGATATTCAGGATTTTGATAATATAATGATAAAGCTTGCCTCGCCGGACCAGATAAGGGCCTGGTCATACGGTGAGGTGAAGAAGCCGGAAACGATCAACTACCGTACCCTGCGCCCTGAAAAGGACGGTCTCTTTTGTGAACGCATCTTCGGTACGACGAAGGAGTACGAATGTTACTGCGGCAAGTTCAAGTCCATCCGCTACAAGGGCGTGATCTGTGATCGATGCGGAGTCGAGGTAACCCATTTCAAGGTCCGCCGTGAGAGAATGGGGCATATCGAACTGGCTTCGCCCGTGTCGCACATCTGGTACTACCGGTCCGTTCCTTCGAGAATGGGACTACTGCTCGATCTGAGTATCGCCGCTCTCCGGTCGGTACTCTACTACGAAAAATACATCGTCATCGAACCGGGCGACACTGATCTGAAGAAGATGGATCTTCTTTCTGAGGAAGATTTTATGGATGCCAGAGAGCGGTACGGAATGAGCTTTACCGCCGGTATCGGCGCGGAGGCAATCCGCAGCCTGCTCGAACAGATCGATCTCGACATGCTCTCGACGGAGCTCCGCGGCAAGATGATCGAGAAGGGACCCAAGGCGGACAAACGCCTTCTGAAGCGGATAGAG
>JBNGED010000145.1:0-6229 GCA_049975605.1 Sediminispirochaetaceae bacterium
GGTCCAGGCAATTCGTATCAGAGAGAAGATCCGGATGAGAGAGACCGGCAGGGGATGGAAAATCGAATCCCTCGAGGAAATCGACCGTTCGCCCGCCGGTTAGGCTGGAACGGTCCTCTTCTCGACGCACATCCTCAGTCCGACACGAGTGAACCGAAGAACAGGACGAGGGAGGTGCTCAAAAAGAGTCCGCCGGCGATTCCCATGCTCAGGGTGAGGTTGTCCCGGGTATTCTGGTTCATGTCTTCGAACAGGGGATCGGCGTAGTAAAATGTTGCAGCTGCAGCCCCGAATACCGTTCCTATCCCTCCGAGCAGGAGGGATCCTTTGCGCATCTGGGACATCGTAAACCGAACGGGGGTCTCCTGAGGTTCTTCTTCCTCGATTACGGGGGGAGTTACCGTGATCGGCGTACCGGCTACGAAGTCGTTCTTCTCCCAGAAAGTATTGATCTCTTCGCTGACCGGGATCTTCCGGATCCGGAACAACTCTCCGGTCCCCTCCGTGTCGCTTTCCAGCTTCATCATCTCATCGGCCTTGATGATGACAGCTGTACCGCCCTGCTCCAGAAGCTCCTGTTCGATCTCTTTCTCCAGGCCTTCCGCCGAGCTTATGGCAACCTTCGGACGCACCTCGATCTCACCCGTAAAACAGTATACCGAGGAGACCGGAGTCCCCGAACCGCTTGTGTACAGCACGTCGTAACCGAAATCGGTGCCGCGTACACCGGCCACCATACTCGGACCGTCGATAGTGAACTGTTCGAGTCCGGCCAGTTTTTCCACACGGGCCCTGACCCTGCCGTAATTCACCACAAATCGGTTCTGCTCGCTCTGCTGTTTCTCCTCGAACAGGAAACTGGTGTTCTCAGAAATCTTGAGCAGGTGACCGGAACCGGTGAGCTCGATTTCAATGAAGGTAGCTTCATAGGTATTGATATAATCGCCGGGGAAGAACTCCAGACCATCGGCGCTGTCGACCGTCAGATCATAGTCTCTCGAACTTCCATCCCGGATGAGCTGGAAGCCGCTGCCCGTGGCATAGACAAGACTACCCGCCGGAGTCTCCGCAGCCTGAGTCTGGGCATGCAGTGAGACCGTCAGGACAAGAAAAAGAACCGGACAAAGTAAGCATCGAAGCTTTTTCATTCGACCACCCCTCATTTTTTGAACTGTTACAGGTTCAGCGAGTCGGACTATATGTAGAGTGTATCCCAAAAGCCCGTTTATATCAAATGAAGAAAATTCTCTATTCGAAGTCGGAGTTCCCCGGCATCACGGGGATGGAACCACTCCGCGTCCGGTATCCGTTTGAAAAATGTTATCTGTCTCTTCGCGTACCGTCGGCTGTTTTTTTTAATCTCTTCCTTCACTCCGGTTAGGGTATATTCATCCGTGTAATCCAGGAGGAAGAACTCCCTGTAACCGATACCCTGCATACCCGGATCGCCTTCTCCGAATCCCATCTCTTTAAGCAATCGGAATTCTTCCGGCAGTCCGGATTCCCACATCCGCTCCACCCGTTCGTCTATCCTCCGGTAGAGTTCTGCACGCGGCCGATTGAGACCGATGGTGAGAAATCGATATTTCCCCCTCGGAACCGACTGCAAATGGAAGCTGCTCAACGGCAAGCCGGCACTGTGATAGACCTCGAGGGCCCTCAAAAGACGCTGCGTGTCATTGGGATGGAGACGCTCCGCACTTTCCGGGTCCACCTGCTCCAGCTCCCCCCAGAGGGCTTCACGGCCCTCCCGCTTGAGGCGCTGAAGAAGCCGATTCCGCACCTGTTCGTTCGCCTGAGGCGCAGGAGGAATCCCGTAGATGAAGTGATAGAAGTAATAGGCTGTGCCGCCGCTTACGACCGGTATGTTATCCCGCCGGTGGATATTCACGATAGCCCTGTCGGCCTCCTTCACGAAACAACCTACGCTGAACTGTTTCGAGGGATTGAGAAAATCAACGAGGTGGTGAGGTATCCGATTCAGCAGCGCCGGGGACGGCTTCGCCGTCCCTATGTTCAGATAGCGGTAGACCTGCTGCGAATCGGCATTGACGATCTCATATCCGTTCGAGCAGAGATCTTCTATGACGGCAGTTTTCCCGACCGCGGTAGGGCCGAACAGGAGAATGACCGGGATCTTACTCTTCGATGCGGTACTCAACTTTTTTATTCAGTATCTGGGCGATGGCAGTCGGGACTACCTTCCCGTTATTCTTCTCAACCTCTTCATCGCCGGTGATAGTCAGCTGATTGGCCCGCCGGATGGCCGCGCAGGTCATCTCGTAAATGTTTTCATCTTTTTCTATCAGTCTATCCAGAGGTATTATCATTCCTGTCTCCTATGCTTCCGGCAGTACTATAGCAAATTCCAGGCCATTATGTAAATAGATGATACGAATATCGCCGGTCAACTGCGAGAGTATCCGGCCTTCACTTCCCGGATAATCATTTCGGCCACTTCATGCTGCGTATGATTGTCCGTCCGGATGATCATGTCGGCGAATGAATACTCATCATTGTCGATCCCGTAGAGCTTCAGGTACCGGGCATGATCGCGGGCATCCCGTTCCTTCGTTGCGGTCTTCTGTTGTTCCGGGTCTCCCCCTTCACGCTTCCGTATCCTCGCCGCACGTTCATCCAGAGATGCTTCGAGATACACCTTGAGATCCGCATCCTTCAATACCCATATCGCGAGTCTCGAACCGAGTACACAGTCTCCCTCTCCCGCGAGCTCCACCTGTTTCTCGTCGAGTTCGATGTCGTATGACAGGTCCTCTTCGGCCAGCCTGCAGAACTCCTCGAACTCCATTCCCCGCTCCCGGGCCATGTCCTTGAACGTGTAATTGATCAGCGACAGATTGAGCTCTTCCGCCACCAGACGGCTCACCGATGAATTCCCGCAGCCGCTCTTTCCTGAGATCGCAATTTTTATTCCCTGCTTCAGATTATTCGACATTTCTCAGCTGCTCCCGTATCTTCTCAAGGGCGTCTTTCGCTTCCACGACCGCCCGGTTGATTTCAACAATAGTGCTCTTGGACCCGATGGTGTTTATCTCCCGGTTCAGCTCCTGGCAGATGAAGTCGAGCTTCTTGCCCACTCCGCCTTCCTGAACCATGAGGCTTCGAAACTGTTCGAGGTGACTCCGTATGCGGACCGTTTCCTCGCCGATGGAATATTTCATCAGGAGGACCGCAGTCTCCGACAGAATGCGGTTCTCATCGTAGGCCTCGCCGACCAGCTCCCTGAAATGCTGAGTGAGCTCTCCCCGGATATACTGTTCGAGCTGTGCGGCATGGGACTCCACAACCGACACGTTCTCCTCCAGGACCTCCACCTGCTGAAGGATGTCCCTGGCAGTGGCTTCGCCTTCCATAGATCTGGACTGATTGTAGTCAATGAAGGCCTTCTCGAGCTCCGACATGATAATACCTTCCATCCACTCGATATCGCGGTCTTTCACAGGCTTGAAGATACCCTCCAGACGCAGATAATGCGATAACCTCGGTCCCTCTTCCAGCTGCAGCGTTTCGGCCAGGCTTTCGAGGGCTTTCCCGTACTCCTGAGCGGCCTTCATATCCACGTGGACGGTAATATTTTCCTGGAGTTCCTTTACCCGGATCGCCACTTCCACCTTGCCGCGATTGATCCTGTTCTTCAGATACGTACGGACAGCCGGTTCGATAGGCGACAGGAAGGGAGGCGAACTGATTCCGATATCGAGGTAACGGTTGTTGTATGATTTCAGTTCCAGTACGAGCTGCAGGAATTCATTCTGAAACTCCCGATAGGCGTATCCCGTCATGCTGATCATCTTCTTTCTTCTCCTGACATATCATGATAGAGTTGAGCACCAAGCCTCCAGTTCTCACCGGCTCCCATGGTGATAAACAGATCGCCGTCCTGAAAGAATTCCAGAAGAAATCCGGCGGCTTCATCTACCTCCTGGAAGTAATACACCTGGGGATGGTGTTCCCGTACCCTGCGGTACAGTGTCCGTCCGTCCACCAGGGCCGAAGTCTCCCGGGCGGAGGCATATATCTTGTGGAGTATCACTACATCCGCATCGGTAAAGGCCGTCGCGAAATCATCCAGCAGCGCCTGGGTACGGGTATAGGTATGGGACATGAAGTCGATGATTATCCTTCGATCAGGGTAAAACTCACGAAATCCCTGGAGGGTGGTCCGTATTTCCCGGGGGTGATGCCCGTAATCGTCAACGAAGAGTACGCCGGCGGCTGTTCCCAGGAGCTCCGACCGTCGTTTGCTCCCGGAGAAGCCTTCCAAAGAAGCTGCGATCCGTTCGAACTCCGCCTCGCCGAGTTCCCTGTTCAGCTCTCCGTACAGACCGGCTGCCGCGGCCACGGCTCCCGCCGCGTTCAGCAAAGTGTGATGTCCCGGCACCTTGAGAAAAATATCACTGTCCCAACCGGCCAGGCGCATGCGCTGCCTTCCCGGTTCAAGACCGCTCTCTACTATCCGGAACTCGCCGTCAGCCGCGGTACCGTACGGGACCAGCCGGAGGTCGCGCCGTTCCTGTTCGACGGCGCCGGCAAGATCAGCGGCCCCGGGATCGTCAGAGCAGTAGACCAGACGGCCCCGGGGTGGAAGCTTCCGCGCATATTCCATGAATGCCGATTCTATGTCGGCATAATCCCGAAAGTAATCCAGGTGATCGACGTCAACGGTGGTGACGACCAGCTGATCCGGATGGAAGGCGAGAAAATGTCTACGGTACTCGCATGTCTCGGCGACGAAGAAACGATCGCCGTTGTAGTAAGTAGCCCGGTTGTCAAAACCCCTGACAGCCGAACCGACCAGGACTGATCCCGGCAGCCCGAGGTCCTTGACGATGGTACCGATGAGGGCCGTGGTAGTGGTCTTTCCGTGTACCCCGGCCACCCCCGTTGCATGAATGTCCCGGGAAAGATCCCCGAGGGCCCTCGTGTATTCGATGATCGGGACCCCTCTTCTCTTCGCCTCCAGGAGCTCGGGATGGTTCTCCGGATTGTATGCCGCTGAATGAACGACGAAATCAACGTCTGAGGGTAAATTTTCCGCTTTGAACCCCTCCATATAGGGGATCTTCAGCGACTTCAGAACTTCATCGGTGTAAAAGTGTTCGCTCGTGTCGGAACCCGTCACACTGGCGCCCCCCCGCAGCATGAGTTCCGCGAGAGCGGACATACCCGTCCCCTTGATCCCCACAAAATAGATATTCATGCTGTGTATATCCCGCGGTATGTGCGTTTCCGGATTCATGTCTCTGATGATACCGATACTGCCGTGCTTGTGCAATGGTCTGCTGTTTTTCCTTGACCCGGGCTTCAAGTTCTAATACTCTTGAATTAGTACTATTCGGGAGGCAGATGTGGAAAAAGTATTGTCGATCGTCCTCGGAGGCGGGAAAGGCACCAGGCTCTATCCGCTGACGAAGGAGCGTGCCAAGCCCGCCGTGCCTTTCGGCGGCAAGTACAGACTCGTTGATATTCCGATCTCGAACTGCATAAATGCCGGATTCAAGCAGATATATATTCTGACCCAGTTCAACAGTGCCTCGCTGCACAATCACATTTCGAACACGTACATTTTCGATGTGTTTACCCACGGCTTCGTGGAGATACTCGCGGCTGAACAGACCTTCGATAATATGAGCTGGTACGAAGGGACCGCAGACGCGGTGCGCAAGAATTTCACCCACTTTCACGATCAGGAGCCCACCCATTACCTGATCCTGGCCGGCGATCAGCTGTATCGCATGAATTTCCTGGACCTGTTCAAGGAGCATATGGACAGCGGGGCCGAAGTAACGGTGGCGGCAATTCCCGTATCCCGTCAGCACGCCACCGGGCTGGGCATCATTAAGGCCGATGAGAAGAACCGGGCGGTATCCTTCGTAGAGAAACCGAGCCCCGATGCGGATATTTCCGATATGAAGGTACCCCCGGGGATCCTGAAGCAGGCCGGTATCCGTTCCGACGAATCGAAGGAATATCTTGCATCCATGGGCATCTATATCTTCAATGCCGACACGATGGAGAAGGTCCTCGACAACAATTACACCGATTTCGGCAAGGAGATCATTCCGATTGCCATCGGCGAAAGGCACGTGAACACTTTCATCTTCAACGGGTTCTGGGAGGATATCGGGACCATCAATGCCTTCTACGAAACTAACCTCAACCTGGCTTCCCTCACCCCGGCGTTCAACTTCTACGACGAGAACATGCC
>JBNGED010000146.1:0-6225 GCA_049975605.1 Sediminispirochaetaceae bacterium
GGACCAGACAGACCGCACACAGTACTACTTTTTTCAAAGTCTGCATATTACCTACCTCCCCGGCCTCCGCAGCCGAATAAGCCTGAACGATCCCTCGAGCTGTTCGAACCGCTATACTGATGAACTTGTACACTTCCAGTATATTCTTTTCCTGAGAGAACGGGAACTTATTTGAATTTTATGGCGTATTTGAGCTGAATCCAGAATTGACCGCGTGCATAAGCTGTTCTATCATTATTATAGAAAAAAAATTTTATACGGAGGTATTTTTATGCTGAAAAAAGTCACACTTCTATGCATTTTGGCAATGCTATTGAGCTTTCCAATTGCTGCGAGTCCAATTGAACAGGGGAATATTGCGGTCACGGTTCCTCTTTTAAAAGTGGGCGGTATTGTTGGATTCGGCGATTCTGGAGAATTTTCAAATTGGAGTTTTGATGATGATGGCTGGATCGTTTTCGCAGGCACAAGGCAGTTTACTATTGACATGCTTTATGCATTATCATCTTCTTGGCATTTCGGGTATTTCATCATCGACGGACTCGAAGCCGGATTAAATGTACTTTATTTAAAGGACAACAGTTGGGACGACGCCTTCATCAATCTTGGTCTAAATGCAACCTACTATCTGGACATGAATGGGCTCATGCCCTTCATTAGTGCAGGCTTTACATTAGTGGACATCACTGAGGAAGACAAAGATACTGCTATTAATGCATCCGTCGGTGCTGCCTATGCAGTAAAAGAGACAATTGCACCGTATTTTGCTCTCGCTTCAAATACTTATATAGATTCAGGAACACACATCGACATTGATTTTGGCGTCAAATTCATGTTTTAGTCTTAACAGCAATTAATCGTATCCCGGTGCCTCACATCCATAAGCCTCCGCCCTCCTTAAACTATATCCTCCACAACCTCTTCCGGCGGGGTCTCCAGGCTTTCCGGATGCTGGAATAAGGCCCGCAAATACTTGAAGGCACCGGCGTAGTAGTGACCGTCGCAGATCCTCTCGTCGTTGACCACCTTTATGGGAATACACTTGCGGGACCGGACCGTTCCCTCCGAATCCATGAACAGCTCCCGTTCTTTGCTGCCGAAGGCCAGAAAGAAGGATGTGGTCCCGAATTCGTAGATGTGGTGGTAAATCGGGCCGATCCCCAGGGACCCCAGGTCGGTGACGAATGCGCTGGCATGAAAGGGGCTGGCGCGGTGAATAGCCTTCGGCAGCAGTCCGTAATAGTCCAGGAAGCGCAGCAGCGCCAGTGCACCCCGCAGCAGGAAGCGCGGCAGCAGCATAAAGAGCCGGGCGGTCCGGTCGGTGTCGTTGGCGCTCTCAGCTTCCCTGTTCTCCTCCAGCGCCCGGTTGATCCTCCGGGCGACATCGAAGACGGTGTCTTCCGGCTGGAACTCCATCTTGAGCGTCGTCTCCAACCCGTCCTCGTGCAGCTGTTTCTTTATGGCCAGCGTAATCTGAATCGCGTTGCGCGCATAGATCCTCTGCCCCGCCACGAATCTGTTCAATCTCGGCTTCTGCGACATGGTCCGCACCATCACGGCGATGAAGAGGTGCAGGAAGCCGATATCCTGATATCCCCGCTCCCGCAGGTCTCTCAGCCATGCCTCCGCCCGGCCGATGGCGATCCTGTCCTCATAGTAATCCTGGGCGTCGACGCGGCTGCGCATGATAAACGGGGTAATCTGATAGAAGGGACTGAGGGTTCTCAGCCGGCGGCCGTCGTACCGATCACCGAGCCTTCGCCGCATATTTTTTGAAGCCATTCTGCACCTCTTTCGTCTGGTTAAGCTCCAATGAAAGCAGATTATCTCCTTTGTGCCAAGTGGTGTAAGATTAGGATGGGACCCAGCCGGCGTGATCCGTGCAAAGCATTGCGGAAAGCGTTACGGCTTCTTACACTTAGGTAAAGACAATTTCAGGGCGAAGGGGGAAAAATGAAACGGATTGTATGTGTATTTATCTGCTTGACAGTATTCATCTCCTCTGGTCTCTATGCGCAGGACCAGCAGGGCGTCTCTTTCGGCATCCGTATCCTGGGAGGCGGGCGTTACGATAATGTCAGAATGTGCGTGGGATCTCCGGCAGGTGTTCCGGGAGGTCCGATCGGTGAGGTCTATTTCGACATTCGGATCCCCGTGAATGACAGCGGAGCCGTGGTAATAAACGTTCCGCTCTTTCGGCCGATCGTGTTCGCCGCTGCATTCGATATGCTGCAGCTTGAACCGACGGTGACGTACGAACACAACTTCGGCGAAGAAGGCGGAACGCAGCCGGTTGTCGGCGGCGGGCTCGGAATAATCCTGCACTATGGTCCGGATTACAACTCTTCCCAGGAGGACCCGGGGGAGTCGTTTTTTTCAGTCGGTCCTCTTCTCAACGGCTTCGCCGGACTCAAACTCGCTGAGACTAATTTTACCGTCGGGGTAAAAGGCTTTTTCTCACCTCTCTTCACACCTGACCGATCGACGGGAGTTGTCGCGGGAGGCGGTCTGGAAATGCAGTATAATTTCGATTGAGAGAAGCGGGATTAATAGAAACCCGACGGGCTGCAGGCTCAGAAGCCTTTCTTTTGTCCTTCCCAGGGGGGATCTGTTCCGTTCCTGAACTCTTCCACGCTGGGTCCGCCCAGCTTTCCCAGACGGATGATACCGTATATATAGGTGATGATAAGCAGACCGAGGATCCCCGGCCATCCGAGGAGGAAGTTAAGGAATACCAGCTGGTCCACATTCCCCTGCTGGAAATAGATGATCTGCCCGGCGAGTCTGAGGGAAAAATAGAGCGCCCACAGCCAGGTTGTCTCCGTATACGCAGGTCTTACCCGCGGGTGCCTGTACCATTCCAGCGGCCATCCCCGGGATATGAAACTCATCCACGCTACAAGCGGCCGTTTCGCGGCTATGCTCAGCGGGGCCAGTACTGCCGTAACCGCCCCTGTCAGCATGGAGGGTAGAAAAACACCCTCCTCTCTCTTCAACAGGAATACGAGAGCGAAGGCTATCAGGATCACAAGAAGCCCTTCAAGGGACCTTTTTACCGGTTCTTTTCTGGTCCATCTGTAGATGAGAAAACCAATTGTCATGAACAGCGACACGAACAGAGCGGGGTAAAGTCCCGCAGCGAAATGCAATATCAGAAAGACCAGGGGAGGCAGGACGAGGTCCATCATATCCGGGCGGCTGAAAACGAGCTTCTTTAGCTCATCATAAATATCTGTAAACAGTCTCATGGCGTATTTGAGACCCCAGCTATCGGCGCGGCGGCAGGGGGAACAGAAGACTGGTCGATTCCTTGTATGCGAGATACTCCGGATTGTCCCCGTATTTTCTGTCGGCGCTCTTCTCGAGAAGGGGTATTCCGCTTACAAACAGAAGCAGCAGGGTAATCGACAGGGGCCCGAGAACAGTCAGCCAGCCGAAACCCCTGAGGGATGGAATGACGACTATAAAGAGACCCCACCACACAAGCATCTCTCCGAAGTAATTCGGGTGCCGCGAGTATTTCCACAAGCCGGTATCCACCCAGTGGGTATTGTTTTCGAGCCTGCTCCTGTAGCGGAATTTCTGTACATCGCTTATAGCCTCAATCAACAGGCCCAGGGCAAACAGAACCATTCCGACCAGGGTAAAAAAGAGGGTCCCGCCGTCGGATGGAGAGGTGATATACAATGAGAACGGAAGCATTACGAGCCATACCACCGTTGCCTGCAGTACCCAGAATTTCAGGAAGTTTACGAAATTGCCCCTTTTGTCATCAAAACGGGCATCCTTGCCGATTTTAATAATCCGGTAGAGAAGGTAGCCCCCCAGCCGGGCGCTCAATAACAGAATGGCAGCAGACACAAGTCCCTTATGATAAGACAGCGGCGCCCCTGCTGCAAGCAGGAGAAAAAGAGTCAGCAGGAAGAAACTCAGACTGTACGAGATATCGGTAACCTTATCGGTCTTGAAAGCCGCCGCGAACACGAAGAAGAAGGTATTGACGGCAAAACTGAAAATCAAAGAAAAAAGTATCGGATTGGACTGTACGAACTCCATAGTGAACCTCCCTGATCAGCATACTGCGAATGATAGTATAAAATAGACACACAAAACAGATGCGGCAAGTCATTGTTTTCATGCAACTTCTCCAAACTTTTTGCTATATCAGGAAAATTTCGCTATTATTATTCTATGCTAGGAGTGGAAAAGAAACACGTATTGTTACCCTTATTGCTTCTATCCGTATACGGACATGCTGCTGCCGGAGGGGAAACAGAAGCCTTTCATGAAACAGTTCCCTATGTGGATCTCGAAAGATTTGCCGGAGACTGGTATGTCATAGCCGTTATCCCGACTCCCTTTGAGAAGAATGCTGTAAACGGTATTGAAAACTACAGCATAAATGAAGACGGGACAATACAGGTAAGATATACCTTCAGAAAAGGTTCTCCCGGGGGCAAGCAGAAGGTGATGTACCAGAAGGGATGGATATACAACCCGGAGACAAATGCCGATTGGCGGGTCCGGCCGATCTGGCCTCTCAAACTCCCGTATTACATTCTGGAACTCGCTGAAGACTACAGCTATACGGTGGTAGGCACCAATAACTATAAGTATCTCTGGATAATGGCGCGAAAGCCGGCAATGGATAAGACCGTGTATGATGAAGTGGTAAGCCGAATGGCACAGCGGGGATACGACACTGATAAAATACAGAGAATGAAGCAGGACCTCAAGGCGCAGGAATGAAACAAAACACTATTACGGGATTTCACCTATATCACGGCTTCCTATCGGGATATTTCAATATTGCCAGATATCGGGAATACCTGAACAAAATCAATGTCTTCCCCGTTCCCGACGGCGATACCGGGAACAACATGATCCGGACCTTCAGATCGATAGTGAAGGGGCTCAGATCCAGCCGGTCAGCGGGGAAGATCCTCGAAGATGTTGCCGACAGCTCTCTCGAACATGCCAGGGGCAATTCCGGGATTATCATTTCCCAGTACCTGAACAGTCTCTACAGGAATGCCGGTCATCGGGGCTCCTATTCGATTAAGGATTTTGGTGCCGCTGTTAAGAAATCCGCCCGTGAAGCATACCGGGCGATGGAGAACCCCGTCGAGGGAACGATTCTCAGTGTAATCGATGCATGGGCGGAGGTCGTCTACGCTGAGAGCCGTAATGGCCATGCGTTTGAACAAATTCTATCCCGGGCCTTCGCGGCGGCAAAAAAGGCCCTGCTGAAAACTCCTGAACAGCTGCCGGTACTAAAGGAGAACAATGTAGTTGACGCGGGGGCATGGGGCTTCGTGCGTTTCCTCGAAGGGATTGAATTCATGAACAGGAACGGACCGGTCTCGCCTTCAATTCGAAAGGAACTGATAGTGCCGTCAGCCGGCACGGGGGATTATGAGAACCAGGATCTGCATTCCGGTCTTGCGAACCTCGATTTCAGATACTGTACCGAAGTACTCCTCGAAGATGTAACGGATTCTCCCGGGAACATTCGCAGCGACCTCAAAGCTTTGGGGGACTCCCTGATTGTGAGTATGGGAAAAAACAGGGCCCGCATACACATCCATTCAAACAGCCCTGCGGAAGTAGTGAGAAAGGCCGGAGAATACGGCCATGTCACCCAGCAGAAGGCCGACGATATGCTCAGGCAGGAACAGGTCATCAGCCGCCGCCGGGGAGAGATTGCCGTTCTTACCGATTCGATCGCGGATATTCCTCAGGAAATTCTCGATGAATATCAGATCCATGTTTTAAACCTCCGGCTTATATGGGACGATCAGGAATTCCTCGACCGCCTTACCATCTCACCTGAGACCTTCTACCGGGAGCAGGCCGTCAGGACTTCATTTCCCAGCAGTTCCATTCCCTCCAGGGCCAGAGTGGATGCGCTCTATCAATATCTGCTGGAGCACTACTCGGGCATCATCGTCCTCCCGGTAGCGAAAGCTCTGAGCGGTACCTGGCAGCAGATGTTTCTCGCCTCCGAAGCCTACAACAGGGGAGAGCAGAGAATTGTAACCGTTGATACCTGCCTCAATTCCGCGGCACAGGGACTCCTGGTCATAGAGATTGCGAAGGCAGCCGCCGGGGGAATGAGTCTGGAAGATTTATCCGCTCTGGCTGAGAACCTGAAAAGACGCATTAAAATCTTCGTCAGCGTACATACCTTCAGATACATGGTGAAAGGTGGCCGGGTAAGCCCGC
>JBNGED010000147.1:0-6164 GCA_049975605.1 Sediminispirochaetaceae bacterium
GGATATCGAAGTGGCTGAGGATATCTGCCAGGAAGCCTTTATCCGTTTCTACAACCGGTCATTGCCGTTCCCGTGCGAGGACCAGGCCAGGTACTGGCTCATCAGGGTGACCAAGAACCTGGCTTTTAATTTCTACAAGCGCCGCAAACGAGAGAAGAGCGCCCTGGAGAAATACTCTCATGAGACGAAGAGTCGTCCCCGGAGCGGGGAGGAGACAGTGATGCGAAGCGAGACGGAAAAGATCGTACACGAGGCTCTCGACAAACTTCCCCCCAAGCTTCGTTCAGTGATTATCCTGAAGGAATATGGTAATCTCTCATACAGGGAGATCGGAGCCATACTACATATTACCGAGAACAACGTTAAAGTCAGAGTACACCGTGCGCGAAATATGCTCGAAACTCTTCTCAAGGAGGAGGAAGCACATGTGTTATGATAAGATTACTCTTTCCGCCTTTTCCGACGGCGAACTGGAGATCGGCAAGAGACGTGAGATAGAAGCACATCTGCGGACATGCAGACGCTGCAGTTCGATCGTAATAGAATATCAAAGGCTGCATGAAATTCTGTCTGTTCCCGAAGCAGACCGAAGCGAAGAATACACGATCAGGGAACACAACAGCTGGAACCGCCTCCAGACGAGGATACGGAGGGAGAAGCTTGGTACCGGAGTACCGTTCTGGCGCCGAAGGATACTGGTTCCGCTTCCGCTGGCCGCAGGAGTCCTGTTTGCCGTAGGGATCCTGATTGCCGCGCTGATCATTACCCCGGGCGTATTGCTTCCCGACGACACTGCGACTGTCATAGCTCAACAGGTGCACCCGGGAGTTGAAGCTGGATATAACGGCGGCGACCCTTCTCTGGCCGAACTGGAGAAGCTGGTGCAGTTTCTCAGCGCTCAGGGCGCCGCAATCGAGGTCAAGATAGAGCTGCCGAGTACCTCCCACTTCGAAGTGATCGGCGAGCCTCAGCTCATAAAAGCTGCCGACTACAGGAAGGGTTCCGCCCAGTGAGATCAGCTGTTCCGGCCTGTCCGTTTTTCATCGTCCTTTTCATCGTCCTATTCACCGCCGTGCCTGCCTTCACGCAGACTGTTCCCTCGCTGGATGAAGAGCTCGGCGAAACCCTGGAATACCTCAGTGAAAAGGCCCTCGAGGTCGAGATACACGCCAGGATACTGGGTGAAGACCAGGAAAGCGTCTGGACCGCCAAGACCAGCGAGGTGACCGTATCCGGGAAGTCGGTTTCGATCACCCTCGAAGGGGAGAACCTGAAAGTCGTCGCCCTCCTGATTCCCTTTCTCAACGAGGACGATTCCATCTTTCTGGTAGCGAAGGGCGAGGTCTGGGTCCAGGAAAAGCCTGGAGAAGAGAAAAAGTACTACAGCACGGTCAAGAGCCTTCCCATCCAACCGGGGGAAAGTGTAATATTCTTCCCGACCGGTATGCTAATGGATTCGGAGAACGAAAACATCTACACGATTGAACTCGAAATACAGGTGGAACCTCTCTAATGCTCATGAGGAAGACAGTTCAGATTCTCACGGTATCGACCATATTCCTGCTTCTTGTAGTACTCGCGGTAGTGAGCACTATCTACACTGCAAAGAAACCTCGTATAGAGGCGCTTGCACCTCCCGCCGCAAGGCCGAATGAGGTACTGGTCATCCAGGGAGAAGGCTTCGGGGACGGCAGGAGGAACGGAGATGTGGTCATTGCCGGCGTGCGTCTCACCGCGTCGCACTATGTATCCTGGAAGGACTCTGAGATCCAGATCAGGGTCCCTTACGGGATCGACTCCGGAAGGGTGTACGTCATTACCGATAAGGGGCGCAGCAACGGTGTCCTCTTCGCCAACCGATCGCACATACCGGTCATTCTGTCCGGACCGGTGAAGCCGGGATTCCCCTACATCGAAGCGGTAAGTCCCGAAAAAGGAGCAGTCGGGCAGCAGGTCGTCATAAGGGGAATGAACTTCGGCCGTCGAAGGGGAGAAGGGAAGGTTTTTTTCAGCTTCCTCGCAGTCGACACCACCGCAGCGGCAAAGAGTGAAGCTGAAACAGCGCAGGGAGAGATCCCTTGCAGCGAGCTGGATTATGACTACAAACTTTGGAGTGATCAGGAAATCATCATCTACGTACCGGATGGAGCAGTATCTGGTAGTATCGGTGTAGAGAACGACCGCGGCAGGAGTAATTCGGTCTATTTCGAGGTGGTGAATCCGGCTGGAACCAAGAGGTTCGATAAGAAGAAGGGGTATCAGATCCAGCAGGATGTGATGATATCAAACGTGCAGTCATCGGAAGGAGAGCAGGGGGTCGAATTATGGGTCCCAAAGCTGTTCGATGGATATGCACAGAGAAACGTCGAAACCATGCATGAGCCCGAACCCCTCTGGGGAGATTTTCACGGGGTAATGAGGTATTCCATCAAACCGCCTAGAGACTGGCTTGAATACAGCCTAAACCACACCTACTGGTTCGACCGTTATTCGATACACACGGACATAAATCCGTCAGCGGTCAGCAGCAGTTATGATACCGAACGCCAGCTTTTTACCCGTTATACCTCTCCCGGACTCTTCGTTCCCTCAGATGATGAAGATATCATTGCAGTGGCAACTTCGGTTACCCGCGGAGTACGTAACCCGTACTGGAAGGCCAGGGCAATCTACGATTATCTCATACGCCGGCTTGAATATGATCCCGGTTTTAACGACCCGAGCTTATACAACGCACTCGAGGAACGGAGAGCTGATGCGCGCGACTACGGGCTCCTGTTCACTGCGCTGGCGCGCAGCGTCGATATACCTGCACGTCCGGTCTCGGGTTTCATCGTGCACGGCGATAAATTAACCCGAAGACATGTGTGGGCGGAGTTCTATATACCGGAATTCGGATGGATCCCCGTCGATCCCGCCCTTGGGGACGGAGCGGGGATATACGATATCCAGGTTGACGATCCGGTTACATTTTATTTCGGGAACCTTGAAAATCAGCATATATGCTTTTCCCGGCAGGTCGTGCAGATCCCGAAGGTAAATCCGCAATCAAAAACCGTATTGATCGACGATCCGTATTCCCTTCAGACATCCTACGAAGAATATCCTCCGGATCTGGAAGGATACGTCTCCAGGTGGCCCGATATAAAAATTGTGGATTGGTGGTAAGGCCTTCAAGGTGAAGGTTTTTGCATTGACAAAGGTCACGGGGCGCACATATACTTCTAAGAAAGAGCTTTATTATCGGATGGTATATGAATAATCCATTACAGTTGTCACTTGTAACGTTTAAAAAAGGCGCGTACATCATTGTTGAAGGCAAGCAGCAGGCCGATTGCTTCTTTATCATCAGAGAAGGCAAGGTCCAGATCAGCAAAGAGGTCGAGATCGTCGAAGAGGAAGGGGGCAACACTCTCAGGGCTGGTGACTTCTTCGGAGTCGTGTCGACAATGTCTTCACACAGCCACATCGAAACCGCCCGAGCTCTCACAGATATCACCATGATAGCAGTGCGCAGGGAACAGTACGGACTGCTCATCAAGAACAACACCCCTGTCGCCATGAAGATAATTCAGCAGTTCAGCCGCAAGATGCGATACCTCGATGATGCCCTCACGCGGATAACCCTGAAGAGCAATGCAGAGAAGGACACTACCCACCTGTTCGAGGTTGCCGAATACTATGCCCGTCAGAGTCAGTACAATCAGGCCTACTATGCATACCATCAGTATATAAAACACTGTCCAGGCGGAACGAACCTGAACATTGCCAAGGAACGGATGGCAAAGATAAAGCCGTATTCAAGGGCAGTGTATCTCGACGGCAGTAATGACGAGTTCACCCGGACTTATCCCAAAGATACGATGATTTTTTCCGAAAGCCAGCCTGGAAAGGAACTTTACATTATCCAGAAAGGAAGCGTGAAGATCACCAAGATCGTGAATGATAACGAAGTTCTGCTTGCACTGCTCAAGCCGGGGGATATCTTCGGTGAAATGGCATTGCTCGAGGATAAGCCCCGAAGCGCATCGGCCATTTCTCATGAAGAAGCTGTTCTGCTGGCAGTCAACAAGGCCAATTTCAGCCGTATGGTATCGACCCAGCCGCAGATTATAACAAGGCTGACACAGCTGCTGTCAGAGAGGATCTGGTTTATCTACAAGCAGCTGGCAAACACCCAAATATCCGATCCCGTCGGTCGAATGTACGACGCTCTCCTCATCCAGCTGGAAAAGCAACGGGTACCCATAACGAATAATTCATACACCTTTGATTTCGGGCCCCAGGAGCTGATCAACATGGTCGGACTACCGAAGTCCGAAGGCAATCTGGCCATCCGTAAGATGTTCGAGAATTCCCGTCTCAAGAGCGTGAACAACCGTATTCACGTCAATGACATTGATGAGATCGAGAAACAGGCAAAGTATTACCGTAAAATGGAGAAGATCGCCCGGGCACGCAAGGGAAAATACCGGTCGAGCTGATTATTCCTGCTGTTCGATCTGGTTTTACCGCATCTCCAGATCGAGTGGACTGCCGGGGAAAAAACTTGCAGTACCGCTCTCTATCATCAATCCTTCATCGGTACGTTCTATTTTAACAGTCAGCTGAAATTCACTGCTGTCGGAAAGCGGCGCAAGCAGGATACCTCCCTGACCAAGCGAATTCGCAAGTTCGGGCGGAATATTCCTCACAATACCGTGGACCAGCACCGCATCGAACTGCTGAAAATCCGGCTGAAGAATAAATTGCGGATACCGTACTGGAACAATATTCTCGAGACCGAGGGTCTTCCAGATCTCGAGGTTCAAAGACTCCTGCAGGGGATCCAGTTCCACTGTGTAGACCAGGTCCGCAGATCGCGAGATATAGGCTGCGGCGAACCCGACAGCTCTTCCGATAATGAAGACGCGGGATGCGGAATCGATCTCCAGAAGTTCCACGGATGATCGGATATAGTCTACCGGAGGTACCGCGGAATCCCGGGACAGGGGCAGAAAAATCTCGTTCCCGGCAAAACGCTTCAGATTATCGGGAAGAAAAGTCTCCCGCAGCAGGGTCGGATCGCTCATGATCTCATCGCTGTTAGACTCCTGTGCCGTTCCCTGCGCGGCAAGCAGCAGCATCAATAACAGCAGTGAAACACGGGCACATGCCGTGAAGAAGGGTCGGTCTCGGAATACAGGTGATCCGTACATACGGAAGAATATACCATGCCGGGGAGGACACTGTATATTGCTTACCTCGTATGAATTTGGTACTATCCAATTCCATAGAGTCACACTGTAAGGAGAATTTCAATGAAAGCGGTTCAACTGGCCAAGACCTTCAATCCCAAGGACTTCGAAGATCGCATCTACGACTACTGGATGGAGCATGATCTTTTCGCTCCCGTGGAAGGGGAAGGTGAACCGTTCGTCATTGTCATTCCGCCTCCGAATGTAACCGGCGTTCTTCACATGGGACACGGTCTGAACAATAGTCTGCAGGATATCCTTATCAGATTCTACAGGATGCACGGACGGCCGACTCTGTGGGTTCCGGGTACCGACCATGCGGGTATCGCCACCCAGCATGTAGTTGAACGGAAACTGCGCCAGCGGGGTACTTCGCGGCTTGATATCGGACGTGAGAAGTTCCTCGAAGAGACCTGGAAGGTCAAGAATGAACACCACTCGATTATCACCAAGCAGCTGAAGAAAATCGGTTCCTCCTGCGACTGGTCGAGAGAAAGGTTCACCCTTGACGAAGGACTGAGTCAGGCTGTTCGTGAAGTATTCGTGTCCCTCTTCGAGCGGGACCTTGTCTATCGGGGAAATTACCTAGTAAACTGGTGTGCGACCTGCGGTACCGCCCTGTCCGACGATGAAGTGGAACACAAGGAGATCCCGGGCAAGTTATGGCACTATTACTACCCCCTCGCGGACGGCAGCGGTAAAGTCGAGATCGCGACTACCAGGCCGGAATCGATGTTAGGCGATACCTGCGTAGCAGTGCATCCCGAGGACCCCCGCTATACCAGTCTTGTGGGCAAAGAGGTTGATCTTCCACTTACGGGCAGGCGTATACCTATCGTCGCCGACGTATACGTAGATCGGGAATTCGGCACCGGAGCGGTCAAGGTAACCCCGGGGCATGATCCCAACGACTATGAAATCGCCGAA
>JBNGED010000148.1:0-6156 GCA_049975605.1 Sediminispirochaetaceae bacterium
GTCCATGGTAATGAGCCTGATCGCCGCCGCCAGCGCCTTCGGATGGCTCCTGGCCTATCTGAAGATCCCCGCCGCCGCCACGCAGGCCCTCCTGACCGTCACCGAGAACAAGGTCCTCCTCCTCCTGCTGATCAACCTCCTGCTCATCATCCTCGGCACCATCATGGACATGGCCCCGCTGATCCTCATCACCACCCCGATCCTCTACCCCGTAGTCGTCGGGGCCCTGGGCATGAGCCCCATACAGTTCGGCGTCATGCTCATCCTGAACCTCGGCATCGGCCTGACCACTCCTCCCGTGGGATCCGCCCTCTTCGTCGGCTGCGCCATCGGCAAGGTCTCCATCGAAGACGCGACGAAGGGAATGCTCCCCATGTACGTGATGATGCTCATCGTCCTGATCCTGGTCACCTTCATCCCCGAGCTCGTCATGTTCATCCCGGACCTGGTGATGGGGTAGAATTGCCGGATAGACCGTAAGCGGTCGGATTCTGCGGCGCCGGCTATAGCCGGCCTCTGTGAGGCCGTGCGGTCAGCTTTACTAATGTTGGAATTCTTGAGCACATTCTGCATATCCTTGTAAAATTTTTCCCCGTTCAGGTCCGTTTTTCAATCATGGCCGACTGGAAGGAAGATATCCTCCGGATGTTCTATGATCTCTATCAGGGGAAAAAAGTGAAGGATATCCTTCCTGACTACCATCTATCTCAAAGGGGAATATACAAGCTGATCTCCAGGAACAAGCTGAGGGAGTTTGTGGGTTATTTTCACGGTGCAAGGATGGAACTTGAAAAATTGAAAGGGATAGACAGAGATACTCATAATAATGAGTTAAATATTACACAGGATGCTCTAATGAACGTCTTAATCAAGACATGAATCATCGGGCGTGCGGTGGATATCATGTATATTACGAAATTGAAATAATATAAAAAGTCTTTACCTTTAACGTAAAGTATTTTATAATTAGTGTACATGTGAATATTGTGTTTGCAAGCTCAAAGCTTGAAAAAATCTTCAATACAGAAAAAAGCCTGCAAAGAGAATACGGCCAGCAAGCCAGGAAAATCATGAGACGAATGATGGTACTGAGAACCGCATCGACACTTGCTTCAGTTCCGATCCTCCCGCCGGATCGTTGCCATCAACTGTCCGGTGATTACAAAGGCTGTTTCGCCGTAGATCTGATCCATCCATTTCGTTTGGTTTTCGAGCCGGCGGACAAACCCGTGCCGAAGAAATCAGACGGCGGAATAAACCTGGAGCAGATATTCTCGATTCGAATCCTGTCAGTGGAGGATTATCATTAAATGGCCGAGATGAAAAACAGTTATACACCCGATTATGTTATCCACCCTGGTGAGTATCTGGAAGAAATCCTGGTAACCCGCAGGATAAAGAAGCGTGACTTCGCCGAGCGGGCGGGGTTGTCGGTGAAGTCGGTGAGTCAGATTATCAATGGAAAGGTCCTCTATTCGCCGGACGTTGCTTTAACATTTGAAAAAATCCTTGATGTGAACGCCGAGCTCTGGATGAATATGGCTGAATCCTATCAACTGTTTCAAGCGAGAAAAAAGGACGAGGAACGGCTGAAGAACGAGCATACCCGTCAGTGGCTTCAGCGGTTCCCGACCGCAGATCTGAAGCGTCTGGGAGTACTCCCTGCAACACGCCGTGTCGAGGTGCTGGCCGACAGTCTCTTAAGGTTTCTGGGAGTATCCGATCCGCACACGTGGGAGGAGTATAATCTCAAGCGGGCTGTCCTTTACCGAAAGAGTTCACGTTTCACCGAATCGGATGAATCAACGGCCGTGTGGCTCCATATTGCTACTAAGGAGGCCGAGAAGATCGAGACAGTGGTGTTTCGGAAGGATGCCTTCCGAACGGTCCTGGATGAGATCCGAACACTTACGGTGCTTCCTACTGAACACTTTCTTCCGCGGATCAGGGAACTCTGTGCTTCGGCGGGGGTTGCCTTCGTAACGGTTCCGGAGTTGAAGCATACCCACATTAGCGGCGCGGCCTGCTGGATCAGTCAAAACAAAGCAATGATCGCGGCCAGCCTGCGGTACAAGACCAACGATCACTTCTGGTTCACCTTTTTCCACGAAGCGGCACACCTACTACTGCACGGGAAGAAGCCGATATTCCTCGATTCGGAGAGAGGGGTGGCTCAGAGTGAACAGGAATCCGAAGCTGATTCCTTTGCCAGTGCTCTGCTGGTACCGGAAGATTCATATAGGACATTTGTTGAGAAAGGTCAATTCTACCCCGATCATATACGAGACTTCGCGGATCGAGTCGGCACCCATCCGAGGATCGTTGTCGGCCGGCTGCAGCATGATGGATTGATATCCTACAGCTGGCATAATGATCTGAAGGAAAAATGCCGCGGGGATGATGCAGGGTAAATGTGGCTCTTGATCGGGTTCTATTTGTAAGAAAAAATGCTATCTATTTCTTACAAATAGTTGAAAATAATACATATGTAAAATAATTTCAGTTAAGTATTTAGCAGGATGTATGTGTATTGTAGGGTGAGAAGCTTTTCCTAAATTAATTAGGGAGCCGCGGCAATGTAGATAGTGTTTTGCGAAGTGAACTCACTCAGCTACAAAGTTATGAGTTCCCGCTACAGGTGGGTGAATTCAAAATACGTTTCTATCCATCGACGCAGGTGCTGTGTGATATTTGATGACTTGCCTGAATTTTCCCTTAACTTATCCAAAGCCCTTTTTAACCGACGATGATACCCGGCTTTTTCGTAGAGCCACTTCTTTGGAACTGTCTTTGCATCGAGAATGTTGTCCAGGTTGCCGAAGAAATAGAGGAGCGTTTTCAATTTCTCGATGTCGAGGTTTTCTATACTATCTATGAGCAACTTCATTTTCCTGTACTTCTCATCTCTGTATTTTTTATCATATTTTTCATGTAGGTACTATTCGAGATCCTCGGCCTGGAAGTAACGGGATTTCCCTCTCGATCTGTGAAATGTGCCGGTAAGTGAAAGTAGTTCTTCGTCTGGCGTGTCCTGCTTTGTTTGACCGGGGCTGCGGGGTCCTCGCGCGCGGGGCTCTGGTCTTCAAGCAACAGGTTATGTCTTCTTATGTCTTCGATCCGCGTCCACAGTAGTTTTAGCATGGCTGTAAGAAGCACATAAAGTAATTGAAATCACATCTTGTAACTTGCTCCATAAAGAAATTCACCGTGTGGAATGGTTTCCCCTTCCAAACCGGTAAGCGGCTTCCTGCTTAGGGTATAGTTAACATCTATATCCCAGTTTTTTAACCTTATTGAAAGGCCAGTTAAAAATCCGTGTCCGACTGCTGATTCTGCATCGATCTTGAGCCAGGTAAAATGATAGCCGGCGCGAAAACCCAAGGAATCTGAAAACCAGTATTCTGCCACTGGTGTTTCTTTTAGATATATTCCGCTCGCTGTCGAATCCCGAAAAATATCCGCGCTGTTTTTCAGGGAGAGAAAGAGTTTTTGCTCTATTACCTCACTTACAAAAGTGAGAGTAACATTGGACGGCATCGTTCCTTTCACGATAGAATCGCTTTCCAGATCCAGATAATATCGCTCCATCATCACGAAATTCGTGTTGATGTCCACGATGAATCGGCCCCCATGGAAGCGTCCGATCAGTCCCAAACCAAGGGAACCGCCAAAATTGGCGGGAAGGTCCTGGTCAAAATGGTTATGGTTTATGTCTGCATCTCCATAGGGGTTTGGAAATTGATAATTCAGTGTACCCTGGAATCCGACTGCCCAGGAATAGGAAAAATTCCACCCGAATCCTATAGTCGCACCATAATAAAAACCGTCTCCCGAGTATTGTTCACCGGAATATCCCTCTCCGCTTATTTCACGACCATACTTAATCTGTTCTCCCTGACTGGAACAAGATAACTCAATATTTATTCCGAAATTCGATTTGACAGGCTGAATCCATCCTATTCTGCCTGAACCGCTCTTTATATCTCCAGCTTCTCCGTTTTCCAATTGATGCTTCAGGTCTCCATTACCTAGCAACCATGGTTCAAACATAGAAAACCGAATATACCCCATGGGTTTATCAAAAGTTCCTGCAACAGCAGGATTGCTTATGAGCCCGACCAATGGATACTCAGGCTGGTATTTGGGGATAATAAGGTTGAGTTTATCGATGTAGAACTTGACTGCCCTATTTTCAGTGTCGATAGCAGCGGCTACTTCAAGCTGCCGCTTCGCTTTCCCGGTATCCCCATCGTCATAAGCGTCTATTGCTTCGGAGAAGGAAGTTATTACCGTCTTAGCTTCTTCAACACTCGGCTTTTTTACTGGCGGAGCTGCTTTGCTTTCCTGCTTCTCCTGCACGATGCGCACCGCTTCTGTTCCTGTAAGATTGAGTCCTGCTATAACTGCACCAGCCAGGCTTTTGGTTATTTTGTTATAATCGATCACGCTGCCGTCGGCTTTCTGGTGTACTATCAGTTCTCCCGTCTCGACTTCTATCAGCTCGCAGGTGACTACGAGCATTCCGGCCATATCGATTATCATTCCGGTGATGAGATAGTCTGCGGAAAGCAGCTTGCCCATCTCCTTGGTGGTGCTCTCATCGGCTAATCCTGATATTCCGAAGCGCATCTCTTCGAGAACAGCATTACGGCGTTTCCTGTCTATAAGTATGACCTGATCGACTTGAGAAAGCTCTACGGAGACAAATTCAGCGAAACCTTTGCCGAGGTATTGATACTCTTCATTTGCAGACTCCACTTCGAAGTCAATTACAGCAATGCGTTCGTCAGCGGACGCCGAGAAAAGAATACATACAAAGATTCCAATACATGCACAAGGAAGAATTATTTTTTTCATACTCATTACCTCATACATTAAATCCAATTTGGTTAATAACGGGAGAAAGACAGATGCAGGATTTATAAAGGCGGAACAAGGAAGAAAGGATCGAGAATTAGACCTTATTTATTATAGGGTAACAATTTTGAATAGTCAAACGTAAAGAAGGAATTGTTGAAAAGGGAGGAGGGAAAGCCCCTCCCCTTCAGTATAAAAATTCTCGCATATAGATGCCGTGTCGTTCTCTTAATCAGCAGATTCCGCGTTCTTAGACCGGGCCTTCTCCTCGAACATCGCCCGGAAGAATCACTCTTCAAGCCAGCCTTGCGCGACAGCATATGCTGCTTTCTCCCGGACCCAGGCATACATTTCAGGGGCCTGCCTTTTTATCGGCTCATGTACAGCTAAAACCTGGTCTTTACGGACCTTCTGTTCTTTCCAGGACCGGCCTTCGGTTGCCAGATTCAGACAGAACGGCAGCAGGCGATCGAATACCTTGACCCATCGGCTTTCGGGAGTCTGCTGTGCTTCGTATTCTTCCCAGAGAGACAGGAGCTCCCGGGTGAAGGGTCCGGGGAATCTTTCATTGAGCTGCACCAGATACTCTTTTTCCGATGCCTGTATCTGATTCCTGCCTTTATCATACACGGAGATATCACCGGCACCGATCTCGCAGATATCATGAACCAGGGCCATTTTAAGCGTTTTTACAAGATCGATCTCATCCGGAATCCCGCGATGCAGCATCATTACCGCGACAGCCAGATGCCAGCTGTGCTCCGCCGAGTTCTCATTTCTGGAATGATCAGAAAGAAAAGACCTTCTGTACACGCTTTTCAATCTATCCAGTTCAATGAGAAAGTCGTAAATCACGTTATAATCCATCCTGGCCTCATTATTGAATTTTTTCAGGATAACTGAAAGCCCTGAGCATCTGCGGCAGATACCAGGATTCGAGTTTACCGTTCACAATGTATCCGCAATGACCGCCCTTCTTCTGCAGCATAAATCGTACAGCCGGACTTCGCTTTATCGAGACGATGTCCGTATAGGGTATTAGCGGATCATCCTCGGATGTAAGCAGGGTAAACGGAATCGTGATACCGTCAAGATAGCCTTCCTTCAGAGTATACTTCCCGAAATACTTCTCCAGGGAACTGAAGGAAGTGTACTGCCTGAGAAGAATCTCCGTCATTTGAATGCAGCTTTTCAAAGGAAGTATTGAACTGAAATCGTACAGACCGGGGAAGAGACGCTGCTTCTTCGCAAGCGACTCCTTCCATTTTTTCAGGAAATATCTTCTGATAAAACTCACCT
>JBNGED010000149.1:0-6146 GCA_049975605.1 Sediminispirochaetaceae bacterium
CTCCTCCGTCGAGACTTCCGAATCCTCCGAACGCATCTCCTGCGAAGAGGATCTGCTCGCCGATATCGTAGGTCATCATGGTTTCAGGCCAGTGGACCATCGGAGTAAGATAGAACCTGAGGGTGTGCTTCCCCAGTACGAGTTCATCCCCGTCCTTCACTTCATAGAGATTCTCATCGATATCGTAGAAGCCTTTCAGGAAATCGAAGGTCTTGGCGTTCCCGACGATCTGCACATCCGGGTAGTTCTGTATGATCTCGCGGATCGCTCCGGAATGATCGGGCTCCATATGGTTGATCACCAGGTAGTCGATGGTGCCTCCGTCGAGCAGACCCCGGAGCTTCTGCAGAAAGAGTGCCATCTTGGTCACCTTGACCGTGTCGACCAGAACGTTCTTTTCGTCTTTGATGACGTATGAATTGTAGGTGACTCCCTTCGGGAGGGGCCACATATTTTCAAAAAGGTGTGTTTCCCTGTCGTTTACACCGACGTAGAACACATCGTCTGTTATTGGAATAAATCCGTTCACCTGTATATCCCTCCTTACGTTCAGTTCATATTCTCATCCATTAAGCATAGTAAAGCTGCAGGCCTGAGTCTACAGCCATTTCTTCACCCTGAAGTAGATCAGCATTCCTGTCGCCAGCACCCCCATCAGAATGAGGATTGCCGGATACGCCCAGGGAAGGGCGAGCTCGGGCATATGCTGGAAGTTCATCCCATAGATTCCCGCTATAAAGGTGAGCGGTATAAATATTGTCGCGATGATTGTCAGGACCTTCATCACCCGGTTCATTTCGTTGCTGAGGTTGGACTGATAGGAATCGGCGAGGGTCGCCGTTGCCTCCCGCATCAATTCCAGGGTATCGATGATACGAAGCACGTGGTCCGAGATATCCCTGAAATATATATAGGTTGAAGGCCTGATATGGGGATACTCGATCTTCTGCAGTCCGTTCAGCACTTCCCGAAGAGGCCAGACCGCCCGCCGTACGGCGATGAGCATCTTCCGCAGACCCTGGATGTGCGACATGTGCTCACGGGATGAGCCCTCCAGCAGCGCTTCCTCGATGTCTTCGGTCAGTTCTTCAAGCCGTTCGACGATAAGAAAATAGGTATCCACCACCATATCGAGCAGCACGTATCCCAGATAGTCCGCCTGCTCCGTTCGTACCCTTCCCTTATTCTCCCGGATCCTGCTGCGAATCCCGTCGAAGACATCCCCGGGCATTTCCTGGAAAGACAACACGAAGTGTTCGGCGAAGAGGATGCTGAGCTGCTCGGAGATGATCTGCGAACTCTCGTTATCCCAGCGAAGCATTCTGAGGGTGCAGTAGAGGTAGTTGCCTATGTGCTCGATCTTGGGACGCTGGACGGTGTTCTGTATATCCTCCAGCACGACCGGGTGAATGTGCAGCTGCTCGCCCAGATATTCCAGTACTTCCCTATCTTCAACTCCGACGATATTCAGCCACGAGACTGTCCCGGTATCGAAGAGCTGAGAAATATCGGGAATTCCGGTCCCGCTGGTCTCCGTATATCCTTCCGGATTGTAACTGTACAGTTCGAAGCTTGACGGCTTGTGCACTTCAGCCGTCAGAAGCGTACCGGGGGGCAGTCCTATCCGGTGGACATCCGCACGTCCGGCCCTCGTGCCCCGCGGGCGCAGTTCGAGCAGCTTACCGATTCTATCTCTTCTGCGGGATCCTGACATGAAAATACGTACCTTCCTTTTTATCAGATTGGAACCACACAGTCCCGTCGAGGTAATGTTCAACGATGATCTTCACCCCGTACGTTCCTATCCCCCTCCGTGTTTCACGGGTGGAAAAAGAACGCTGAAATATCTGGAGTTGAACATCCTCGGCAATGTAGCCGGGATTGAAGACCTGTATATCTACACAGCCGTCCTCTTCCTCCCAGCCCACCATCACTTCGTCGCCGGCTCTGATGGTCTCCAGGGCGTTCCTGATGACATGGGTCAGGCACCTCTTCAGTAGCCCGGCATCGGTAATCACCGCGCAGTCCCCGTTCCCTTCAAGGAGGCGGATGCCGCGGCCCTGACAGATATGGTTCTTCCGGGAACGGGCAATAACTTCCTCCACGATGCCTCGCACGGGATGGGCAGCCATGTAGGTCTTCAGGTCACCGTTCTCCGCATACCCGACGTCACGCTGGAACTGTATCTGTTCGATCATATCGTTCGCCAGATCGTGAATAAGGCGCTGCGTCTCCTTGAAGCTGCTGGTATCAACATCCTGAAGAACCTCGACCATATTGCGTATACCCCCGGCGGAGTTGAGTACATCATGGAAAAAACTCCTCTCCAGTATACGGAGTCTTGTCCTGCTGCTGATGTCCTGGATACTGAAAATCGTGAAGGGGATGTCATCCCAGCTGAATGGGCGGCCCCACACGAGGAGGTTCAGAGCGCTTCCGTCGGTTCTGCGGATTCTGCACTCCTGTACATCGCCGTTCCCCTTGATTCCGTTCAGAATCACCCCCGCCGCTCCGCAGACCCTGCAGAAGAGCGTAGTACCGCAGCCGCCGGTCTCATTGTCCGCGTGAATACAGTGCAGGAATTCCCCCGGCCGCAGTCCGACGCAATCTGAAGTGCTTCCTTCTGCTGCTGAGAGCCGCAGGGCGGCCGTGTTCAAATACACGATTTGACGGCAACTGTTGAGGACCATGACGGCATCCGGTACCCCTTCGAGAAGCTCTCCTGCCAGTAGATTGTCCCCGAATACGGCAGCCTGCCGCGAAAGAGTCTTCGAATCAGCCCTGGCTGCAGGCGCGAATTCACTTTGCATATTCTTTTTATTCATTATTACCCTTACCTACAAATCCGAGTATACCACAGGAACTGTCAAGCGCCAAATACACGAAGGGCGACGCCGCGGGAAAAGCCGGTTATACCGAGAGGCTGCGGATGCTTATCTGCTTCTCCGCCCATCGGGAGTGTTCGGCAAGCATCGGATCGGAATGCCGCAGCAGTTCCCGGACCTGATCGAGGAGTTCCGGCGATCCGGCATTACCGGCCGCTACGAGGGCGTTCCGCAGCAGCTGTTCAACGGAGAGCCGCATTAATGGCGAGCCCGCGAAGTACCGCTCCATCTCCGCCCGGGTTCTGACGGCGAGCATCGTACTCAACCGGATATGATCGCCTGCAATATGGCGGATAAAATCCGGTTCCGCGGTCGGCTTGATTCCCCTGTTGAGAGGACAGACTTCCTGGCATGTATCGCATCCGAAGAACCTATCGCCGATCAGCGGTCTCAGCTCGAGCGGAATCGGTCCGTCGTGTTCGATGGTCAGGTAGGAGATGCAGCGGCGGGCGTCGAAGCTGCCGTCAGGCCGGATGGCGCCTGTCGGGCAGTACTGCCTGCATCTCCGGCATCCCGGTGGGCACCCGGTCGTGGCTCCAGCGGATGTGATCTCAGCGGCCTGGCCGTTGTCCCCGCCGGCTCCGGAGCCGCTGGCCCGACCTTCTCCTGAAGCGCTGAGTTCGAAAGTGGTAATGATCTCGGCAAGGAAAACCCAGCTCCCATATCGCGGATTGATCAGAAGACCGTTGCGTCCGATGTGGCCGAGCCGCGCTCTCGCCGTGAAGACCCGCTCATCCAGAGGACCGGAATCGACAAATCCGCGGAATTCAGCATTAGGCTGCCCTTTACCTGTACTCAGCCCTCTCAGCTCATAGATGAGATTCTTCAGTTTCTTCCTGATGACCCGGTGATAGTCCCGGCCCCATGCGTAGCGGGCGATCCGCCCCGTGTCGAATTGCCTGTCGGCTTCCATGTGGAGACGGCTCACCGGAATTTCCTGATAGTACGGGAAGACCATTGTCAGGACCGTCTCGGCGCCGGGTAGAATGCGCTCCGGGTAATACTTCAGCGGGGCGTGTCGAGAGAGGTAGTCCATGCCGCCGTGCAATCCCTCCGCGATCCATTTCCGGTAGAGCCGGCTCTCCTCTTCTCGGTCCTTCTCAGGATACTCCGACAGCCGCACCCATGCCCAGGTATCGATACCGTTGCGGGACAGAACAGAGCGAAGCTCTTTCTCAGTAATCTCCGCCATCTTTTTTCATTAAAAAATCGGCAATCGCACCGTCGTACTCCGACATGAGCCGGAAGACCTTGGCGGCGAGCTGTCTGCGGTGATTCAGGGACAGGCGTCCCTCCCGTTCATATTCGGCCTGAATCCACCCGTAGTCAGCAGGATCGCAGACAACAACAACGTCGTGGAAGTTCTTGGCCGCCGCCCGGATCATCGTGGGCCCGCCTATGTCGATGAACTCGAGCAACTCCTTCTCATCCTGCAATTCCCGTACCTTCTCCCGGAAGGGATAGAGATTTACCACGACCCAGTCGACGGGATCTATGTGGTGGGTCTTCAGGGTGTCCATATCTTCCGGTAGACTCCTCCTCGCGAGAATACCGGCATGGACCTTCGGATGAAGGGTCTTGACCCTGCCGTCCAGGACCTCCGGGAAGCCGGTCATGCTTCCGACGGGAGTCACTTCGATACCCGCCTTCTTGAGAAATCGGGCCGTCCCGCCGGACGATACAATTTCTACTCTCTGATTCAGGATGAATCTGGAAAAATCTTCCAATCCCTCTTTGTTATATACGCTGATAAGTGCCTTCGACATACCTCTTCGCCTCTCTTTTCATTTTACGCGGACATTCCAGCTGTCCGGCCTTTCGATTTTTTTATTCGGCCAGGTCCCGTATCACCGCATCCACAAGACTGGACATTGAATCGACAGCCGGCACCGGCAGGTCCGCGTCATCCTCCCGAACTAGGTGCTGCAGATCGGTGCAGCCGAGAATGACCCCGTCCGCCCCCTGCTCACCGAGGACCGAAATCATTTCCAGAATGTGAGAACGCTCCTGCGGACCGCCGGAACCGGCGAGGATCCGGTATATTATCCGGGTGAGCCGGTCCTGTTCATCTTCCGGCAGATCGACCGTCTCGATACCGAATTTTTCAAGGGCGTCCGCATACATTCTGCTCTTAACTGTCTTTTTGGTTCCGAGGACCCCCACTCTTTTCCAGGCCCGGGTACTGCACACCGCGGCCGTCTCGTCGAGGATATTCAGCAGCGGTACATTCATCTGCCCGGCCAGACGGTCGTAGAAGATGTGCACCGTATTGCAGGGGATGACAACGAAATCGACTCCCGCTTTTTCCAGACTCCCAACAGCCTCCGAAAGCACCTTGAACATCTCCTCTTCCCTCTGCCCTTTCTGCACCATGGCGCGCTCTACGGCAAAGGGGACGGGTACGTTGTATATGAAAATACTCGGATAACTGTATGAATACACCGGGCGGGCGCGTCTTATTGTCTCAATGTAGAACTCGGCAGTTGTATCAGGCCCGAGGCCTCCGATTATCCCTGCTGTTTTCATGGAAGTACCTTACGAATAATGATTCGGGGAGTCAAGTAGAGGAAGGACAGGCGAATTTCCGGCCGAAATAGGCCGTAACCTGTCAAATCCGGCCAAAATCGGGGATTTTTTGTTCACTATATCAAATTTTATTTTTACATATTCAAATTCGATGGTATAATATTCCCGGATGTTCCCGGCAAACAAATAAGTACATACGATTACATACACTTTAGGAGGAGAAATTGGACAAGAAGACTCTCTTGCTCTTAGGAGACGAAGCTGTTGCCCAGGGTGCGCTGGATGCCGGTATTTCCGGGTTCTTCGCATATCCCGGCACACCATCGACGGAAATCATGGAGTACGCTCAGCATTCGAAGCAGGCCGCGGAGGGGAATATCCACCGCTCATGGTCTGCGAATGAGAAGACGGCCATGGAGACGGCCATCGGCATGAGTTACGCGGGGAAGCGTACCATGGCAATGATGAAGCACGTAGGGCTCAATGTAGCGGCCGACCCTTTTATCAATTCCGGTATCACCGGCGCCCACGGAGGGATCATCATCACCGTTGCCGACGATCCGAGCATGCACAGTTCCCAGGATGAACAGGACAGCCGGTTCTACGGCAAGTTCGCCATGATACCCATACTCGAGCCGAGCAATCAGCAGGAAGCCTACCAGATGTGCTTCACCGGCTTCGAGCTGTCGGAAAAATATCAAACCCCGGTTATGCTCCGGGTGACCACCCGGATCG
>JBNGED010000150.1:0-6146 GCA_049975605.1 Sediminispirochaetaceae bacterium
GCTGCAGGAAGAGGAGATAGCTTCCGAACAGGAAAAGATCAAATCCGAAAACAAAGAAAAAGAGAAAGAACTGGGGAAACTGGAAAAGCAGGAGAATCAGATTGTTCCGGATCTCGATGAAGAGATCGTATTCAAGTTCGAGCGAATCGTTCGGAGTAAATCAGGTTTGGGTATCGTACCGATCAAGAACTCGGTCTGCACCGGTTGTCACATGAGTCTTCCGAAGCAGTTCGTGAACGACGTTCACAAGGGCGAGTCGATCCTCTTCTGTCCGTACTGCAGCCGTATACTTTTCTACGAAGATATGGATGTAAGCGAGGAGATGATCGGAGCGGAAGAGGCCGGAAGCCTTGCCGACCTGGTCTCGCCGGAAGAGTTGGAAATAGAAGATTAATAACAGGCAGACCGGATGGCCGCCGGCGTCGATGCACGCTGGAGGAAAGTCCGGGCTCCGCAGGACATGGCGCCGGGTAATCCCCGGAGGCACCGCAACGGTGTCATAGAGAGTGCCGCAGAAAACATACCGCCAGCGTGCTGGTAAGGGTGAAAAGGTGGGGTAAGAGCCCACCGCTCCTTCGGCGACGAAGGGGGCATGGTAAACCTCGCCAGGAGCAAGGTCGAGCAGCAGCTGGGTTGTCCGCCCGACAGCTGCGGGTAGACTGCTCGAGGATGCCGGTAACGGTATCCCCAGATAGATGGTCATCCGAGACAGAACGCGGCTTACAGGTCGGCCTTTTTTTACTTTGTGAGGAACGGACGCCAGAGTATGCAACTACCAGAGAATAGATACCGGTTTTCCACGAAGAGGGAATCAAAATTACCTTTTAAGAAGATACTCCCGCTCATTCTTATCGCAATAATGGCAGGGGCCGGCATCTTCCTGACCGTAACCGGAAAAGTCTCGATTACAAAGATAGGGGCTGAACCCCCTGTGGAGGCGGAGGAAGATTCGGACATTACCGCATTGTGGGAACGGAAGGACTATTCCAGAATCAATGAGGTATGTGAGGAAAAACTGGCTGAACACCCGCTTCAGCCTGAATATCTCGCGCTCAACGGATTCGCATACTTCTACAGGGGAACCAGTCTCTACACTCTCGAAGATCAGATACCTCTCTATGACCTCGCAGTGATCAATCTCAGAAAAGCCCTGATTGCGAGATCACCTTCACAGGAAGGACAGATTCACTATGTCCTTGGGAAGACCTACTATCATAAAGGAAGGTTCTACACGGACCTTGCCATAGAGCATCTGGAAAAATCACTAGAACTGGGCTACAGGGGTTCCGATAGTTACCGTTATCTAGGCCTGGCGTACAGTGAGATGGGAGATTACGAACGCGGGGTGGAACAGTTTCTGGCTGCGGCCGAGGAGGCGTCGGATTCCCTGCTGTACATGACGATTGGACAGACCTACTTCAAGATGAAAAAAATGGATAAAGCACTTGATTTTCTGATGAGGGCGGTTCATTCTACAGGAGAAGAGACTATAGAGAAAAAGAGTCGCTTCCTTATTGGAAATATCTATATTGAGATGGGAGAGTTGCAAAAGGCCAAAGACCAGTACGAGAAGATTCTTTCAATCGATCCCGATTCCGCCGACGCACATTACTATTTAGGCGAAATATATGATAAAATGGGAGAGCAGGTAAAAGCTCGTGCGGAGTGGCGGAAGGTCTTGAACATCGAACCTTCGCATTACGGCGCTCTATTGAAACTTTACTAAAAATGGGAGGAGAATAATATATGGCGTTTAAACGTCTTGCCGATACTTTTTCAACAGACATAGGAATCGACCTGGGAACATGCAATACTCTCATCTATGTGAGCGGTAAGGGAATTGTCGTCAGCGAACCATCGGTAGTAGCAGTGGAGCGGGGAACCAAGAAAGTCGTGGCAGTCGGTGCGGAAGCAAAGAGAATGCTGTGGAAGACACCGGGAGACATTATCGCAATAAGGCCTCTTCGGGATGGAGTTATCGCTGATCTGGAGACAACCCAGAAGATGATAAGATATTTTATTACAAAAATCCTCCCGAGAAGGTGGTTCGTAAAACCGAGAATGGTGATCGGAATACCGACCTGTATAACGGAAGTAGAACGCAGAGCAGTAGAGGAGAGCGCATACAAGGCCGGGGCAAGAGAAGTCAAGGTCATAGAAGAGTCGCTGGCGGCCGCTATCGGAGCAAATATACCGATATTCGAACCGGCCGGACACATGGTATGCGATATCGGCGGCGGAACCACCGAGATCTCGGTTATTTCTCTTGGCGGAATGGTCGTTACGAATGCGATCAGGCTCGGCGGCGACGAGTTCGACGAAGCGATCATCAAGCACGTGAGAAGCGTACATAACCTTATAGTCGGCGAACAGACAGCCGAGACACTCAAAATGTCGATCGGGAACGCGGTTGCGGACAAACAGATAGAGAAGATGGAAATAAAGGGTACAGATGCGATTACCGGGCTTCCCCGACGGCTGGAGATAGACAGCGTTGAAGTACGCGAAGCGCTCCAGGAACCGATTAACTCTGTGATCGAAGAGATTAAACGGAGTCTTGGACAGACTCCACCGGAGCTGGCGGCAGACATCGTTGAACGCGGCATCGTTATGACGGGAGGAGGCTCCCTGCTCAAGGGGCTGCCGAAGCTCATTGCCAAGGAGACGGGAGTGCCGGTGATTCTCGCAGAGGAACCGCTGCTCTGTGTCGCCAAGGGCGCAGGGAAATACTTCGAACATGTACGGCAGGGCAACAACGGGAACCGACAGATATACAACTACCTGACCAGCAGCACGAGATGAGTCTGGTTAGGTTTTTCGTACTGGCATGGATGGCGTAAAAGGTTTTTTATCCCGATACCGGAACATCATTACACTCATAGCACTTCTTTCTTTCTCGCTGACAGCTCTGGCGACTCAATCTCTGTCTGTAAGCACGGCGACCAGGAGAGTAGGATATTCAGTTTTGTCGTCTTTCCAGCATGGATTTGCACGTATCGGAATGTTTTTTGGAGATGCCTTCAGCTCGATCGGAGAGCTGAAGGAGATAAGATCCGAGTACGAAGTCCTGCAGGAAAAACTGGTAGAATACCGGTCCATGGAACGTAAACTTATCGACATGCGCAGGGAAAACGAACAGCTGCGCGAACTCATAGGATTCTCAGAAGAAATTGAGTTTGCTCATGTACCGGCCAGAATTATTGCAAAAGAACCTGGCAGCCTGTTCAGCGGATTCACCATCAACAAGGGATTGAATGAAGGGGTGCGGGAAGATACCTCCGTTATCGCTTACTCGGAGGGTTTTACATGTCTGGTTGGGAAGGTCATGGAAGTAACATCACACAATGCTAAAGTCCTGCCGATGACCGATCACAGCAGCTATGTAGCGGCGAGAATGATGGAAAGCCGCTACGAGGGACTTGTGAACGGTAAGGGAACTGTAGCGGGATTGGTAAAGATGGAATATGTAAAAAAACAGGCCAAAGATGAAATTGAATTCGGTGACCTGGTCATTACATCGGGACTCCGCTCGATATATCCGGAGAACATCTATATTGGAAGGGTCGTCGAGATAAACGCCCCGGAATGGGAGACTTCGCTCACCCTCGAAATACGACCGCTGGTGGATTTTACGAAGCTGGAATATGTATTCGTACTGGTCGAGGATGATCTGGACGAGGAGAATAGTTGATGCAGAGACAATACTCCCCGATCTATATTGGACTGTTGATTCTGATAGCCGTTCTGCAGTCGACGGTTCTGCTGCCGATTCAGATTCAAAACACAAGGCCGGATTTTATTCTTCTTCTGATCATCTTTTTCGCTCATCAACTCGGAAGTTTTCAGGGAATGATAATGGGATTCGCAGCTGGACTGGTTATAGACCTGATCGGCCTGTCGCCCCTCGGTTTTCACAGCTTCATCTACACCGCAGCCGGATACTTCTTCGGCGCTACCAGGGGGAAGGTATACGTAGACGCCCTGACCCTTCCGGTACTCCTCGCACTTCTTGCATCGGCAATAAAATTCATACTATCCTTTGTCTTGACGGCGGTATTCGAACCGGTACGGTTGGGGGCGCTGTTCACCGTATCAACGCTGATCGAATTCGGCATGAATGCACTTATATCGCCCTTTCTCTATGCGATCCTGCGTATTCTGCGATTAACGAGTGAACACGAAAGCCGAATGCTGTGAGTGACTGAATTATGAAAGAAGAATACTTCTCTGCGAACACAGTCAAGAAACGATACAGATCGAAGATATATTTTTTGATTCTGTTCATAGTCCTTATTCTATTCACGTATACAGGATACATTTTCAGCCTCCAGATGGTGAAGGGAGGCGAATTCAAGACCCGTGCCCGGCAGGTGGCACGGAGGATGCTCCCCATTCCGGCGCAGCGGGGAGAGATATTCGATGTGAACAGAGACATCCCTCTCGTGGTAAATGTCGATTCATTTGCAGTGAGTATAATTCCGGCGGAACTGAAGGATGAACAACTGAATCGGGTCGCAGACAGACTTTCTACGGTACTGCCGGTGACCAGCGAAGAGATTCTGGCGAAAATACCGGAACAGTACCGCTATCTCTATCAGCCCGTTGAGATAAAGAATGGTGTCGAGCTGAATGTCGTAACCTATATCGCAGAACATATTGAAGATTTCCCCGGTGTAACGTGGCAAAGCAAGCCGATCAGGAGATATATGGAGACCGGTTCGATGGTGCACCTGATCGGGTATGTCGGTAGTATAAATACCGAAGAACTGCAGGTCATGTACAACCAGGGCTATACCATAAACTCGGTAATTGGTAAAAGCGGTATAGAAAAGTATTACGACCAGGAGCTCAGGGGAAAAAACGGCCGAAGATACAATATCGTCGATGTACGGGGAAGAGAGGTTCAGAGCGGAAGGCTGCTGGATGAACCGCCGGAGAACGGCAAGAACCTGGTCCTGACAGTAGATCGCCGTATACAGAAGCTCTGTGAAGAAGCCCTGGGTGACAGAATGGGATCGGCAATTGTGCTGCGGCCTTCCACGGGGGAGATCGTGGCGATGGTCTCTTATCCATGGTACAACCCGAACAAGTTGTATCAGGAAGATGCAGACAGGAGTTACCGGGAATATGCCCTTGATCCCAATCATCCTTTCCTGAACAGAGCTATTCAGTCGAGTTATCCTCCTGCCTCTGTATTCAAGATTGTAATGACTACAGCCGCTGTGGAGGAGGAAGCTATAGATCCGCATAAAAGAATAAACTGTACCGGTTCTCTCTGGGTCGGCAACAGGGAGTTCAAATGCCACGAGCCCGCTGGGCACGGGCTTGTGGACCTCGCCGAAGGATTAGCCGAATCCTGCGATGTATACTATTACACTCTTGGCTTGAACTATCTCGGTATAGATATGATAGCGCAGTATGCCAAACGCTTCGGTTTCGGAGAGTACACAGGAATAGACATTCCAACCGAGACGAAGGGCCTGGTCCCTACGCCGGCCTGGAAAGAGCAGGTACACCATTCTCCCTGGGTTGGAGGAGATACGGTGAACACCTCGATCGGCCAGGGTTTTCTTTCCGTTACGCCGATACAGATGGCCAACATGATAGCCATGGTGGTCAACGAGGGGGAAGTGTACAAGCCTCACCTGGTAAAGGAAATACTGGAACCGATCAATGGACGAATTCTGGAAAGAATAGAACCGGAGATATTGAGGACCTCATCGATCAGAAAGGAGACTTTTCAAAAGGTAAAAGAATACATGCGGGGAGTTATCACTGACGGGACAGCAGAGGTCGTCATTACCACTGAAGCAGTCAAGGTGGCGGGTAAGACCGGTACCGGAGAGGTCGGCTACGAGGACAGGTGGCATGCCTGGTTCGCCGCTTACGGTCCCTACGACGGACCGGAGGAGGATCAGCTGGTCGTCGTCACGATGGTCGAGGCCAGCAACGAGTGGGAGTGGTGGGCTGTCAGAGCAGCCAATATAATTTTCCAGGGAATATTCGCCGATCAGACCTACGATGAGGCGATCGAAGCTCTTCGCTGGGGGTGGCTGCACAATGATCGTCAATGATTCCATCAACCTGCAGGAGAACAAAGGCGCATCGATATTTCAATTCGATTTCCTGATTTTTCTGTCAATGGT
>JBNGED010000151.1:0-6063 GCA_049975605.1 Sediminispirochaetaceae bacterium
ATTATAAACATCACCAGGAAGAATGCCGGCGAGAAGTGAAAGGCCCCCGCTGCCATCAGAACCATCATTGCCGCCTGGGTACATCGACGTACCGCGTGGATTTTTATCTTCATCGCATCCTCCTCCTCAGCGGACTTCGCCGGCGACCGCTTCCATCTGCTTCCGGCTGAATATAGGCCGGACCATCAGGAGGGTCAGCAGTACCGACAGAACATCCGCAGCCGGAAACGCCGCCCAGAGACCATCGATACCCCAGATCATCGGAAGCAGCATGAGCAGAGGGACCAGGAAGAGCAGCTGCCGTGAAAGACTTACGATCAGTGTCCTGAGAGGCCGGCCCAGCGCCTGGAAGAGGGTAAAGCCGAGGATCTGAATACCCAGGACCGGAAGAGCGCACAGCGCGACCTGCAGGGGCGACGCTCCTGCAGCTATCAGCAGGGGATCATCGGTAAACAGGTGCATGGTGAGCTCCGGCGCCGCCAGGGGCAGGAGATACATCAGGATTCCCATGATGGTAGAGACGCCGAGAGCACGCAGAGAGACTTCCCTCACGCGCCCCGGAGCACCGCTGCCGTAATTGAAGGCGGCAACCGGCTGCAGTCCCTGGGCCAGGCCGAGGAGGGGCATGGTGATGAAGACCAGCATCCGGCTGAGTACGCCGTATACCGCCAGATCGATGTCGGTCCCGTAGCACCTCAGGGAGGTATTCATGATGACCGCAACAATCGAGACACTCACCTGACCGAGGAAGTTCCCGAGACCGAGGGACATAATGGTACCGGCGGTTTTCATACGCAGATTCCGGCTGAAGGTCCCGAATACGGCAAGCCTCCTCCCGCTCAACAGGATCAAGAAGTATGCGGTTGAAACTCCCCGGGCGATTACCGTGGCCCAGGCCGCCCCGCCTACTCCCATGTTGAAAGTAAAAATGAACAGCGGGTCCAGGACAACATTGATCACCGTACCGAGCAGCATCCCCATACCGGCCCGTGCGGCATCACCCTCGGCGCGCATGATGTTGAAGCCGGCCATGCTGAGAAATACGAAGATGAACCCGTACTGCAGGGCTTGCAGGTAATCCCTTGCATCGGTGAAGGTCCCTTCGGTTGCCCCGAAGCCGTAGAGCAGCGGTTTACAGGTGAGCAGCGTTACCGCCAGGAACACGGCTCCCGACAGGACAGCGAGCAGCACCGCGTGCAATGCAGCCGAACCGGCCTCCTCCTTCCGGGATTCTCCGAGCTTGCGGGCGATCACCGCCGCGGCGCCCATTCCGAGCATCGAACCCCAGGCGATCATGAACATCTGGACGGGAAATACCACCGCCAGCCCTGCCAGAGCGCTGCTGCCCACTCCCCACCCTACAAAGGCGGCATCCACCAGATAGTACAGCCCGTTGACCACCATGGCGATGATCGCCGGGACCGACATCTTTGCCAGCAGCTTGCCGAGATTGTCGCTGCCGAAATCGATTTGTCTTTTTAATCCTTGAGATATCATTGTCTTCTCCTATTGTTTAGTTACTTAACATTATAGTATACCTGCTTAACTAATATGTCAAGCTACTTAACAAAAATATTGAAAAAACACACCCTCTTCAGCGCGGGTTTACTCCCTTTTCTCCAATTCCCGAAGCGTTGAGAGAGGCAAAGCAGCCAGGCCGGCCACTTTGGAGCCGGCTGGCAGCCTGGTACCGCGGCGCAGGAGAGAATTGATCCCGAGGACTGAGTTCTCACCGATGACGACTCCGGGGCCGATGTAGCTGTGAGCTCCGACGAGAACGTTGTCGCCGATCTCGATCTTCTCGAGGACCAGCATTTTTCCCTGAAAAACGTGGCAGCTGATCTCCGCCCCGGCGCCGATGACGACGTTGTCACCGACTCTGAGGAGATATGCATCCGGCAGGCTGTAGGAGTTGAGCTGGGCATATCTTCCGATTTTCGCCCCGATGAGACGGTAGAACCAAATCAGAAAAAAGGTGTTCCGGACGAGGGGCAGGACGAAGTGGGAGGCGATGCCGTAGAAGCCTGACGCGAACATCCAGCGCATGCTGGTCAGGCTCCCGATGCGGTACCTGCCAGGCTTGATCCTGAAGGTCGTGAGACGCAGGATGAGTCCCATGATGAGCACGCTCGAGACGACGAAGAGCCACACCGACACCGCGATGATGATGCTGAAACGAACGATGTACCATGAACCGTACGTACCGGCCAGTATCGTCTCGATGTACTGGGCCAGATGGGCCGAAAGCCAGAGGGATGGAATCCAGAAGCACAGTCCGAGGGCTACAACATACATGACCGATGCCAGAAGAGTAACGAGGACCTGCAGATATCTGGACTGAAGCAGTCTGAGATCGCGCATGCCCGGAGTATATAGAATGAATGGAAAAAAATCACTATTCCCGGGCGGCCAGCGACCGGTTGCCGCCGCGGGGCCGGGAACTCGCACCGGGCGGCCAGCGATCAGCGACCATACGACCGGTTGCCGGGCGGCCAGATTCGCCTGCCTGCCGCCTCACTTCGGGGCGTTATGATAGAACTCCCTCAGCAGCTTCCGGTAATCCTCCCGCTCCGGCAGGTCGTTGTGCCCTCCCCCTTGAAGTATATGCAGGCGCTTGTCGTCCGTCTCAGCTGCATCGTAGAGCTCTTCAGCCATCTCTTGCGGGGTGACGTTGTCCGCTCCGCCGGTTATGAACAGAACCGGGACCGTGATCTTCGGGACCTCTTCGTAATTGCTGACGGTGAGAAGGGCCGGATCCACCGTGAAACGGACGAAGGGCTTCAATATCCAGGGAACCAGCCGGGAAGTCAGGTCCTTCGCGTCGGTGAGGGGACTCTCCAGTACTACCGCTGCAACAGGATGGCGGTTGGCCGCCCCCGCAGCCAGGATCGAACCGAGAGAGTGGCCGTGCAGAATGAGCTCCGCCGGCGGGACCCCGCGCTGCTCAGTCAGGTAGCGGTACGCTCCCTCGACGTCCGCCTTCACTCCCTCGACGGTCGGAGATCCGGGGTTCGTTCCATACCCGCGGAAGTTGAAGACCATCAGGTCGACATCCTGTTCGATGATCGAGGTAATGATATAGTACGAAGCGGCAATGACGAAGCCGTTGCCCCCGATGAAGAGCACCGTCCGCTCATTCCCCGCCCGGCTGATGAACCAGCCTTCGAGCTCGAGGCCGTCCGCCGCCGCGAAACGTATTTCTTCCAGGGAGTAGTCGCTGGATTCGAAGTACCGCGGATCTATCGTCCGCTTCACATCGAAGGCGTCTTCTTCCCTGATGTCGATATTGGTGCATGAGGCGAGGATCAGAGCGAGTGCCAGAACCGAACTCAGAGATTTGAAAAAATCTTGCATATCTTAATAATAGCGGTTCTCATCTGCCGCGGCCAGCACCGGCGGCATCGCCGGAACCAGCACCAGTGCCGGCGTCAGCACCGGCGGCATCGCCAACACCGCCCTCTGCTCCGGCGCCGTCATGAACAGCGGACCGAAGATGAGACGGATTTATCCCTGCACAGTCTGTACTAATCTACCGGTTCATCCGGTACCCGTATCCACTTGACGTAGTAGGAATCACCGCCGATCTCCACCATCCCCTTGAACAGTTCATCCGTCGAGGTAATCCGGCCGAAGTACCATTCGGACTTGCGGTAGCTGTCCTCGCTGACATCTTCCTTCTTACTGTCATAGTAGAGAAAGAGGACCATCTGTCCGACCCGGAGCTCGCTTTTGTCGGCTTTGTGGGATGGAATGGTGATTTGTACCCACTTCTTGTCTCCATTGGCAAAGAGGACTTCCGCCTGCCCCTGGGTGGCAGCCGAAGCGGGAGTAATGACCTTGGCGGCGCCATACCTGTTTTCGAGCAGGTTCGAGTTTTCATACTTGGCACTCAGGACCTCTCCCTTCCTGAAATCGACCCCCTTCATACTCGTACCTGCTGCCATCGCCGACGAAGAGCCTCCGGAGGGGGCTTTGGAGCTGATTTTTTCGACTGTCTCCATACCCTCCATGACGTCATCCAGCGTCGAGCAGGAAAAGAGCCCCAGACTGACGAGCACCACCAGTACGAGAATAATTGATTTGTTCATACGTTACCTCCATCAGACCCGGATTCGGCGGGACGGATTCCTTCGAGCATAGGCCCTCCGGAAGAGAACTCAACTCCTGAAGTGGCACACACAGTTGAAGAGCTGCACAGCAATGACGGGTCACATTTCTTGATCTGTCTCTAATCATAGAATAGGGGGGAAACCCGGTCAAGAAAAATATCTGTAAAACGGCACCTTTGGGGCAATACCCCTGTGCCCTGCATCTTGTTCACCGCCCGCGTATCAGGGACTTCGGCCCATTCCCGATGAGGTCCGTACGGCCTGTTTTTTGAAGGGCCTCCTTCACCAGCCTGTAGTTCTCGGGACGGTTGAACTGCAGGAGGGCCTTGTGCATCCGCCTCTCCCGGTCGCCCTTCGGAACAGGGACCGGCTCCATGGTCCGCGGATCGATACCGGTGTAGTACATACAGGTCGCCACCGTTCCCGGTGTGGGATAGAACTCCTGTACCTGCTTCGGGATAAAATGCTGGTCCCGGCAGAATTCGGCCAGGGCCACCGCGTCGTCGAGGGTCGCCCCCGGATGGGCGGCGATAAAATAGGGCACCAGGTACTGTTTTTTCCCGAGGCGCCGGTTCATGGCGGCGTACTCATCCATGAAGCGCCGGTAGACAGCATGCTTCGCCTTGCCCATGGCGGCGAGGACCCGGTCGGAGACGTGCTCCGGGGCCACCTTCAGCTGCCCGCTGATGTGGTGCTGACACATTTCACGGAGGAAGTCGAGGCCGCTGCGTTCATCGAGGAGGAGGTAGTCGAAGCGGATCCCCGATCTGACGAACACTTTTTTTACCTTCGGAAGCTTCCGGAGCTTCCTCAGGAGGTCGATCAGGTCCCGGTGGTCGGGCAGAATCTGCGGACACGGTTCGGGGAAAAAACACTGCCGCGAGGGACATGCTCCGCGACTCCGCTGACGATCGCAGGCGGGACCGCGGAAATTGGCCGTCGGCCCGCCCACATCGTGGATGTAGCCCTTGAAATCGGGATCGCCGGTGAGCAGCTCCGCCTCTCTGATCAGGGATTCATGGGAGCGGCCCTGCACGATCCTCCCCTGGTGGAATGTGAGGGCGCAGAAGGTACAGCCGCCGAAACATCCCCGGTTGCTGACGAGGCTGAACCTGACCTCCTCGAAGGCGGGAACAGGTTCATTGTAAGAGGGATGTGCCCGGCGGGCGTAGGGCAGTTCGTACACCGCATCCAGCTCCTCCCGGCTGAGGGGATAGTCCGGGGGATTCTGCACGACGAACATCCCGCCGGCCGGCTCTATCAGCGCCGACGCCGAGTAGGGGTCGGCGTTCTCCATCTGGATGGCGAAGCTGCGGGCGAAGGCGGCCTTGTCCGCTACCGCCTCCTCGAAGGACGGGAGCCGGATGCAGTTCAATTCTCCAGCGCCGCCGTCTGCACCATGATCGGGTGCAGTCCCGGCTGTTGTGCCCTCACCGAGGCCGGGCGGAGTCCCGGCCGCACCCTCCTCCATCTCCCGCCGGGTGAGCCGGTAGACCGCCCCTCTGAGCGTCCGCAGGTCCGTGAGCAAACCGCCGTCCGCCAGTATCCGCGCCGCCCTGCGGATCGAGCGCTCCGCCATCCCGTAGATCAGGAGGTCCGCCTTGGCATCCAGCAGTACAGACCGCCGCAGCTTGTCGCTCCAGTAGTCGTAGTGGCCCAGCCTCCTCAGGGAAGCCTCGATGCCGCCCAGTATGACCGGCACCCCTTTGTAAGCCGCCCTGGCCAGATTGGCATAGACGATAACCGCCCTTTCGGGGCGCTTCCCGTAGCGGCCGCCGGGGGTATAGGCGTCGTCGTGCCGCAGCCTGCGGGCGGCGGTGTAGTGATTGACCATCGAATCCATGTTGCCGGAGGTGATCAGGAAGCCGAAACGTGGCCGGCCGAGAACACGCAGGGATTCAGGGTCCTTCCATTCCGGCTGGGCGATGATCCCCACCCTGAACCCCTCGGCTTC
>JBNGED010000152.1:0-6020 GCA_049975605.1 Sediminispirochaetaceae bacterium
GTCATCACCTCCGTAACCCGTGATGATCTCAAAGACGGTGGCGCCGCGCAGTTCGCGGCAACCGTGGCTGCGATCCGTTCGCGGGACCCTTCCGTAAAGATCGAGCTCCTGATACCGGACTTCCAGGGCAGCCGGGCGGCCCTCGAAACAGTCGTCCGGTCGGCCCCCGACATCATCAACCACAACATAGAGACCGTATCCCGGCTCTATCCGGCGGTCCGTCCGCAGGCCGATTACCGGCGGTCCCTCGAGCTGCTGAAGCGGGTAAAGGAGTATGGAACAGGCATCTACACCAAATCAGGACTCATGGTCGGCCTCGGAGAGAAAGCGGCCGAGATCGAAGAGGCCATGGATGATCTCAGGGAAGCGGGCTGTGATTTTCTCACCATCGGACAGTATCTCGCCCCCTCCCGGGAGCACCATCCGGTGATCGAATACGTCCATCCGGACCAGTTCGAGGCATACATGCGGACGGCATATGCCAAAGGCTTCCGCTTCGCCGCCTCCGCCCCCTTCGTGCGCAGCTCCTACCGGGCCGCCGAGATGCTGGACGACGTCACATCTCCATAATTCTCTCCCCCCCCTGGAAGAGCGATATCTTGCGGGTCGATTCGGAGAGAGCTATGGAAAAAGCGCTGGTGACCGCGGTGATCCCCAGCGCCGCGGCGTGCCGGGCGCCGAGCCCCGAGGGAAGTTCATCCGACTCGGGAACGCCCGAGATATAGGTCCCCGCCGACATGATGGTCCCGTTCTCGCTGATGATAAACGCGCCGTCGATCTTGGCGTACTCCTTCAGCGTCTCCTCGAGACTCGGGTCGAGAATGTTCCGGTCCTCCTCGGGTACTCCCCCGAAGGGATTGATGATCATCTGGCGGCTGTATTTTTTTACCTCTTCATAGTGTCCGTACACGAAGAGGGTACCGACCGCCTTCCCTTCGCGCCCCTCTACCGCCAGTTCATTGGCGATCTGCAGGACCCTGGTGAAAATGTGCTGATTGTAGCCGGTGGGATCGCTCTTCTTCATGATCTCGGGGATGCGCAGTTCGTGTTCGATGAAGGAGAGGCGGATCGTGTCGAAGTAGCCGGACCCCGGCAGTCCCGAGAGATTCACTATCACTTCGTCCCGTCCGATCAGGCCCTGGCTGAGCAGGAAGAGGAGGGTGAACTGGATGATTGCCGACCGGTTGGAGCTTCGAAAGGGGATGTGGACGATATTGCCGCCCTCGTCGCTCTTCTCGCCCTGATGGAGCTGTCCGCCCGTCACGATCAGCGCCCGGGGATCGTCGCACACGCCTCTGATGTTTTCCAGGCTGCCGACGGCATCTGCATAGATGATCAGCCTCGCATCGCCCATATGACGGGTGATAAACAGGGCCTGCTCGAGACTCACCCGGGATATCTGCCGGTTCTTCTCCGTGACGTGAACGTCGAACCTGAGTTCCTCGGCGGTGATGGTAGCGTACAGCTCGTCCGGGCTGCCGGAGCTCATGAGCCTCTCCACCACTCCCTGCTGCTTCAGCTTCAGGGCGATGTCGCTGAGGACCTGGAGGTGGTCATGACGTCCGCCTACCAGCAGAAGGACCAGATGCACCCGCTCTTCAGTCGTCGGGTCCCAGGGAATCCCTTCCCTGCTCAAGCCCAGTGCAAGCATGGTGCTTCGGTACTCTTCGAACACTGCATGGGGCAGGGCTATCCGCGGGTCGAGGCGTGAAGTGAGCTGCTGTTCCCGTTCGATGATGCGGTTGAAGACCTCTTCCCTGGTCAGACGCGGCTCATCGCTGCAGATCGTGTTCACCAGCAGATCGATGGCTTCGTCCCGATCGCCGGTCGGAAGCATGAGGGTGCGGTTCGGAGTGAGATATTCAGCCAGAGACATGGGAGACCCTCCTTGCAGGATATCGGTCCCTATTCGCTGAGTGCAAAGACGCAGAAGACCTTCGCATCCGCGAGAATATTCCTGAGCGAGCAGTGCTCATCCGGCATGTGGGCCGTGTTGAGGATCGTCGACCACACCACCGCATCCCGCCCGGTCTGACGGAAATCGCCGGCAATGGTACCGCCGCCGATGCCGACCAGGTTCGTACTTCCTCCCCGGACCTGCTGGACCGCCTTCTGCAGTTTGGTGACCACCGGGGCGGTCTCGGCGGTATGGGAGGACGGCTTGTACGCGTCGATTTCCCAGCTGATCTGTACAGTGTGCTTCCGCTCGACCTTGCCTTTGATTTCGTCGATCGCCTCCGCGACGTCCTCGAAATCCAGCTGCGGAAGGATCCGGCAGTTCATGTAGAAACGGTCCTCCCCCGGCAGCACGTTGGTGGCATTGACATTCGGCTCCTTCTTGGTGGGAACGAAGGTCGAATAGGGAGGCTGAAAGCGCTCATCGCTGACGGCGGCGAATCTGTCGCAGAGACCGCTCAGCTCCACCACCAGTTCGGAGCCGGCCACGAAGGCGTTGATACCGTTCTGGGGGCTGGCGGCGTGGCATTGTTTCCCTGTGGTGGTGAATTTGAGGGAGTAGATGCTCTTCTCGGCGATCTGGATGTCCATTCCGTCCGGCGAGCCGTGATCGGGAATGATGAACTCATCCTTCGGTCCGAACAGTTCGGGGTGTTCGTCTATGAGATACTTGGCCCCCAGCTCCGATCCGGATTCCTCGTCGGCGGCGAGCATCAGCTTCAGGTCATATTCCGGTCTGATCTCCAGCTGATGGAGGGCGAGGAGGGCCAGGGTTGAAGAGACGATGCCCTGCTGGTTGTCCTCGACGCCGCGGCCGTAGAGCAGGTCGCCCTCCTGCCGGAGCCGGTGGGGATCTTCGGTCCAGGCCGAACGTTCTCCGGGAGGAACGATGTCCAGATGAGAAATGATCCACACGCTCTTCGCGTGGCTCTTCCCCGGGAGAGTCACGATGAGATTGGGACGCACCCCGCCCTCTACCCGTTCGTCGGGGGCGTCGAACTGCTCGATGCCTGCGATGCCCTGTCCGCGGAACCACTCCTTCAGATAGGCCGCCCGTTCGGCTTCACCGGTTCCGCCCATGTTGGGAGGGACCGCCGGCCGCTCGGTGAGACCTCTCTGCAGTTCCACCGCAAGGCCCCCCATGGATTCGATTTTTTTATCTATTCTGTCTTGCATGTATCTTCCCCTTCTCCCGGACCATTGGTGCCGCACCTCTCAGGATAATACTGATTATAAACGGAACGGCCGCCGCTGGCAAATTCTGAACCATGAAGGGAGAACTGATCAGCACAACAGCCGCCGCGGCGGAGCTCAGGAGGAGATAGATCATCCACGCCCGCTGTCCGGTCTTCCCCTTCGGGATTCTCAGCAGGAAAAAAACCGCCGCCGCGATGTGGGTCGGCCAGGCCCAGAGCAAATTGATGTTATCGGTTGTCATCTCATAGCCGGAGAAGGCCCACAGGAGGGCAGCCGCGCAGCCCACCAGTCCAGCCAGAAGGTAGAGGACACTGTCGAACCAGCGGGCGACCCGCGGCGCCTTCCCTTCGAACAGGGTCAGGAATAGGGCTGTCAGGAACAGCAGCCACATGATCATCGCCGGGCCGACTGCCGGAGGCTGAGGTTCCGGCCTCTGCTGTTCGTAGATGAATCGGGACTCCGCCACGAAGCCGTTCCGTCCCGACAGCTCCGCCTCCTCGACGGCCAGGGTCAGCTGCAGCGGCAGGTAGAGGGCCGACTCCATGGTAACGGTCCCGTCGGCGTGCCGGCCGAGCATGAGGTCGATCCCGAGCTTGACGAAGGGAATCCCCCGCAGGTAGGGCCCGATGTCCTCACGGTAGCTGCCGCCGAGGCCGAGAGACTCTTCCGGGTAATGCAGCCGATCGGCGAAGAGTTCCTCGAAGAGGTCCCTGACACGTGTCGTGCAGTTGTCGAAGAAAAAATCATAGATATAGGTCCGGTTCTCCTCTCTGGCATTCTCCGCCAGATAGTCGAAGACCTCCTGCTTCATCTCCGCCGAGAGGTTGAGAACCTGTTCGTAGATAGTCCGGTCCTCGTATTCCCGGTAAAAATGGAAGGCCCGCATTGAATCAGCCACGCCGAGAATGAAGGGCAGGTCCCCGGAGACGAAGCGCGGGACGAAGCCCGAGTCAAAGGGTATCGAGGCTTGTCCGTAGTTGTACAGGAGATCGAGGTCGTTCGGCGGGTCGAGGATCCGGATGGCGGTATGGCCGTACATGGAGTAGAGGGCCTCTCCCGGATAGATGGTGACCATCGAGACCACCGCTTCTTCCGACAAATCAATCTCAACCGCCCATGCCTGGGCACCAAGCTGCATTGGAAGCAGGAATAGCGCGGGGAAAAGACAGGAGATCAGCAGATTTTTTTTCAAGAAAACCACATCAGAACAATAATTGACCGGCCGCTTTTAATCAACGAGCTGCGGGCGGAACCCCGAATTTTAACTGCTTTCTTATCTGATCCGGACGGGAGACGTCGTTCGTCCGGACGGGGTGTGTGCCGACGGGATATACCAGGCGATACCTCCGATCTAGTGGCCGGTTTCCGGCAGCAGCGCCGGTGCCGCCGGCTATCTACCAGGTGATACCCCCGGTCAGCAGGGAACCTTCCGGCAGCAGCGCGAGGGGCGCCGTGAGACCCCTAGAGTCTCTCAGCAGCCTCATCAGGTAATCCGCCGGCATAACTACTGCCATATCCATGCCGCCGGCGCAAGCCTCATCTGCAGAAGAACGTTCGAGAAGGCGCTCGATGAGAGAACGCCTGACCCGCGGATAGAAGACGACCTTCGGTTTCGGAAGTCCCAGCTGCCCTTTCAGATAATCGACTGCCTGTACCAGCCCGCCGACTTCGTCTACCAGGCCCTTCTGCAGAGCGTCGCTTCCCGACCAGACCCTGCCGCCGGCGATTTTTTCCACCCGGCGGGGGTCCTGATTCCGGGCATCGGCCACCCGGCGGATAAAGCTGCGGTAGAGGCGCTCCACGGTGACGTCCAGGATCTTTTTTTCCTCTTCGGTGATCTGACGGAGGGCCGAACCGAGGTCGGCGTGCGGGCCGGTCCTGAGGCTCTCTGCATTTATGCCGTGCCGCTTCAAAAAATTCTGCAGAGCGAGGTGGAGGGTAATCACTCCGATGGACCCGGTCAGGGTGTCCGCGTGGGCGAAGATACGCTCAGCTCCGCAGCTGATCCAGTAGCCGCCGGATGCGGCCGCCTCGGACATGGATACTACCAGAGACTTCTTCTCCCGGAGCTCTTCAAGGGCATTCCTGATGTCCTCCGAGGCGGCGGCTGAACCGCCCCCCGAGTTGCCCCGGAGCACCACTCCTTTGACCGATGAATCGTCGGCGAGTTTGTGGACGTGGGGAACGAAGGATTCGGCGCCGACGGCCTGGCCGAGGAGGGGATGCCGCTTCGACTTCCCGTCGATGACGGCCCCTTCGAAGACCAGGACGGCGATTTTTTTCCGGCCCCTGCCGTAGGAGCGGCCGACCTTCTTCACGGAACGGTTCCGGTGCTTCCGCCGCTTCCACTCCCGGCGCAGCTGATCGGAGGTCCGGATCTCGTGTATCCAGCCCTCCTCGAGGGCTTCTTCGGCGGAGAGCATTCGGCCTGCGGTCAATTCTTCCAGGTCTGTCTGTGTTTTCTCCATGCCGGCGGTGATTTTTTCCCCCATCTCCCGAACCGCTCCATGCAGGTACTGCTCGTACTGTTCACGGTTGAAGGGGTCCATACGGTCCGTCCTGAAACGGTCTCCGGCGCTCTTGTACCTGCCCCGGCGCAGAACGGTGCTCTCGATCCGCAGCTTGTCGGCGGCTGGTTTGAAGAAGAGGAAACTCCGGCTCAGTCCCAGAAAAGAGAGCGTACCGAGGGGATGTATCATTCTGCGCGTACAGGCCGAAGCGAGGTAGAGCTGCAGAGGGCTGTATTCCGCGGCGTAGAAGATGGTCTTGCGGCCTGAAGCGGTGAGCCGGTCCAGCTGTTCGCGTATTGCTTCGGCCCCGCCGGCCAGCATGGCGTGTAAGTCCTGCGCGCAGTCTATCAGGACCGT
>JBNGED010000153.1:0-6007 GCA_049975605.1 Sediminispirochaetaceae bacterium
GTATCTTATCGAGTTCCGTCTGAACGACGCCGATAAGGTGGGGGATTTCAGCAGCCTCTATTCCGCCTCGGGGCTTCCGGACAAGGGTCCGGCCGTGGATATTACCCTCTTCAAGGTCTTCAACGCCCTTACCGACGGAATCGCGGCGGGAGTGGTCATTCTCCTAAGTCTGGTACTGATGATTATTGCCCTTCTCTGCCTGCGCTTTATCGTCCTTGCGGCCATTGAGGAGGACTACCGGGAGATAGGGGTAATGAAGGCCGTCGGCATAGCGAAAAAGGATATCAGGCGGATATTCCTGGTCAAGTATACGGCCCTGGGAGTGCTCGCTTCCCTGCCGGGATACCTGCTCTCCCTCTTCATAAACCCCCTCCTTCTCACCAACATGTTTCTCTACATGGGCAGCGCCCCTAAAACTGTTCTGCAGCACATCATTCCCTTTGCCGCAGCCGCGTCCATCGCGCTGATGGTACTGGTCTCCTGTCTTATTATCCTCAGAAGGTTCGACCGCATAAGCGCGGTGGAAGCCTTCCGTTCGGGCAGCGTCGGCGAATCGGCAAAGAACAGAAACATTCTCCGTCTTAAAAGAAGCAAGGTTCTGAACGTGAATGTTTATCTCGGCTTCAAGGATGTGTTCCAGAGATTCCGGATGTTCGGCCTGCTCTGGTTCGTTTTCTTTTTCTGTACCTGCTTTATCCTCATCCCCATACATTTTCTGACGACCATAGAATCACCCACCTTTATTTCCTACATGGGAATAGGAAAGAGTGATATCCGCATCGATCTGCGGCGCAGCGACGACACGGCCGGCCGGTTTAACGAAATGATGACGGCCCTGACCGCCGACCGGGATGTGCAGGCCCTTTCCCCCATGGCAAGCTCCCGGTTCACCCTTCTTCAGGATGACGGCACGGAGGAGAGTATCAATATCGAGATCGGGGATTTTTCCATTTTCCCCCTGGACTACCAGGAAGGCCGGGCCCCGCAGAGGAATAATGAGATCGCCCTTTCCTTCAAGAACAGTGAAGAAATGGGCAAAAGCGTCGGCGACAGCCTCACCCTTATCTGCGGAGGGGAAGAAAAAACCATGGTCCTTACCGGCATCTACCAGGATGTCACCAACGGCGGAAGGACCGCCAAGGCCGTTCTGGATTACAATGAAGCTGATGTACTCTGGTACTCCCTGGGACTGGATCTGAAAGCGGGTGTCTCCATAGATGATAAGGTGCACGAATACTCTATCAGCTTTCATCCCGCCCGTATTACCGGTATCCGGGACTATCTCCATCAGACCCTGGGCGGAACCATCTCCCAGGTCCGCAAGGTGGTCTTCGGGGCCCTTCTGACGGGCCTGTTCGTATCGGTCCTTATCACCGCCCTGTTCATGAAAATGGTGATAGCCAAAGACAGCGCCCGTATCGCCATCATGAAAAGCCTGGGCTTCTCCCTCTCCCACATCCGGGTCCAGTACCTCATGGTGTCCCTTCTGCTTCTCCTCTGCGGCATTGCCGGAGGAACGGTCTTTTCCAATGTGCTGGGACAGGATCTGGTAAGCGTCCTGTGGGGCTTTATGGGGGCTTCGCAGATAAGCTTTGTCGTAAACCCGGTGCAGTCCTATCTGCTGTTCCCCCTCATGCTGACCGCAGCGGTGTTTATGACGACCCTGCTGACAATTTCGGATATTAAAGAGACCAGCATCATTACGATGATCGCTGAATAACAAGGAGAAAACATATGAACCTTTTACTTGAATCCAAAGCATTGAACAAAAAGTACTTTCCCGGAAAGGAGAATGAACACCACGTCCTGAAGAATGTGAACCTCGGAATTAAAAAGGGCGATTTCATTTCGGTCATGGGTCCTTCGGGTTCGGGGAAATCCACCCTGCTGTACAATATCAGCGGCATGGATAAAACAAGCTCCGGCAGCGTGATCTTCAAGAATCAGGATCTCACAAGCTTTTCGGAAAAGGAGCTCTCAGGCCTGAGACTTACCAGCATGGGCTTCATTTTTCAGCATATTCACCTTCTGAAAAATCTCTCGGTTTTTGACAACGTCATTATGTCCGCGTACCTGGCAAAAAACCTGAGTCGCAAAGCGATAAACCAAAAAGCTTCTAAACTGATCGAAAAACTGGGAATTGCCGATATTTCAGATAACGATATAAGCCAGGCCTCAGGCGGTCAGCTCCAGAGAGTGGGAATATGCCGTGCCCTCATAAACGACCCGGATATTATATTCGGAGATGAACCTACGGGAGCCCTCAATTCAAAAGCGGCTGACGAAATAATGGAGCTCCTCGCGGATATAAACCGCAGCGGGACCACGATAATGCTGGTCACCCATGACATCAAGGTGGCGGCGAAAACGGAACGGGTCGTCTTCATGCTGGACGGCAGGATCGTCGACGAGAAGGTACTGGGGAAATATTCACCGGACACCTGCAGCATCAGGGAACGGGAGGAAAACCTGACCGCCTGGCTGGTCGATATGGGCTTCTGATATAGCCGGCATGAAGGTCTCTATAAAATCGAAGTCCTCTGGAAGCTGGAAGGCGAGGAGCACAGCTGCGCACGATTCACCGTAAAGGAGTTTTATCATGACTGAAGAGAAAAATAGCCGAATTAACATTCATAAAGGCATAGACAGAATTTCCACAGGGATAGGCAGTCTCTATGGAGAGAAGGTGCGGTTTTTCCGGGAAGGCATCGAAAGTCCCCCGCTGATCGAGATACCCGCCGCCCTTGAGATGGATTTCTCCGGCTTTACCGAAGAGGGGGAATACCGGATTCCGGTCCGCTGCAGGCGGAAGGCAGGTTTCAGGAGCGGCAGGACCCGGTCTGAAACCATCGGTTGCATCCTGTTGAGAGGGTGTAAAGCACACCTCATAGAGACCTTTTTCATACTTACCTTCCTGATCTCCTGGAGCTTCTGGATACCAATGGTGTGGAGGGGTGAAGAATCAGGCTTGCTGCGGGTAGAGGGAACCTTCGGTCCCCTCTACACCATCCTCTGTCTTCTGGTACTGCTTGCTGCGGGAATCATCCCCTCGGGAACTCTCTCACCTTCCGTAAAAAATGGTGAAAAGAAGGAAGTCCAGATGTGACCTTGCGCAACAGATGTAAAAAAGCTGCCGCGGATTCCCATTCACTTCCCGTAGTACACGAAAGGTGCCCAGAAGAAGGGATGAGCGTACTTACCGCCGCCGGCAATGAATGACCGCTTCATCTGCGTAATGGCTTCGTCGTACCCGATATGCTGTTCCGAAGCTTCCCTGTACAGACCGGTCATGAAGCGGGCCGTCGATTCATCGGCTACCTGCCAGAGTGAGACCGAAAGGCCGTTCGCGCCGGCTATGAGGAATGCCTGAGTCAACCCGACAACTCCTTCACCCCCATATATCTTTCCGAGACCGGTTTCGCAGGCCGACAGATTCACAAAGTCGGCCTCAAGCTCCAGCTCGCCGATCTCCAGCATGGTGAGGTAGTCGTCCTCATCTCCATCCGTATCCGGGGTCTGAGACAGCACCAGCGAAGAGAGCTCCGGCAGTTCTGGTACAACCAGACCATGGGTGGCGAAATGAAGCACCCGGAAGTCCTTCAGGTCGCCATGACAGGACATTTTTTTCAGATTGAGCTCGCTCACATCCCCGCCGGTAAACACAGTGGAACCAGGTACGATCTGTTGTATCGACTTCACCTCGAACATGCTTCCCGGGAGATCCTGCCAGGCCGCGTACCCCAGGGCATCGTAGGCTGAACGCATACATGCTCCCCGGCTCAATCCGTCCAGGGTGCCGGCGGTGAATGCCTCCAGTTCCCTCGAGCCTGCGATCCGTCCAGTACTGCCGCTCTTCATGGTGCCGCCATAGACTGCCCCGCCGAGAGCGAGCAGCGGTCTCCGGTCCTGCCGATATTCGCGTCCAGCTATTAATTCCGAGACCGTGAAACTCTGGGTGTACTTTATATGGTAACGTTCCACCAGATAGCTCCCGTCGGGCATGATCAGTGTCTCGAAGGGCAAAAATGCGAGTACCCCGTCGGGACGTATGATCAAGGTATCCTTGTCCTGCAGATACTGTTCAATATCCTTAAAAAGGAAGGTGTACAGTTCCGCGGCGATAAATCGCCGCACTTCCTCCTGCTCCGGCGACTCGACCGGATTGGTAACCAGCATCCGGTAGTAGGTGATGATCTCCTCCAGATTCCCTTCGCTTATTTCCTGCATTTCCGGCTCATCACTCTCGATATGTATTCCCCGAAGACCGACAAAATACCTATTAATTGCCTGTTCATGCCGGTTGTTCACATGTTCCAGCAGATCACTGTTGTGCACCCGTACGCCGTATATGTTCTCACGGTCCACTACAATCCGTACGCTGTTGCCCCAGTTGATATTCGCAAAACTGACGGCCGCTGACCGCGGTCCCAGGGTCCTGCGGAACGACTCGAGCCCGCTGAATTCCACCGCTGTATCCCGGACGGCCCCACTGAGCTTCTCGAGCAGATACTGTGCGGCCGAACTTTCGATCGTTTCAAAGGCCTGCGCGTATTCTCCGGTATGTATCCGTGCAGAGACCAGCCACTGATATGTGTGGAGCTCGGATTCAAGATAATCCCTGCGTATTTTTCCCTTGGCTGTCAGGCGAAGCTGTTTCTTTATATCGAGACTGTCCTGAAAATACCGGGCGGCTTCCCGGTACCGGTCGAGGTTATAGCAGCAGATACCTATTTCGTTCAATTCCACTGCGATATCCGATTGCGCGTTCAATTCCTCCTCGATCTGGAGAGCCCTGGTATAATAGTCCAGGGCATCATCATACCGGCCCTGTTTCTTCTCCAGCATGCCCATCATTCCGAGACCGAAGGCGTACTGTTTCCTGTCCCCGATCTCGTTGCTTATCTGAATGGCTCTTGTAAAGCACTCTTCCGCTTGATCGTACATCGTCTTCTGAGCGTAGATGTAACCAAGGTTGTTCAGGTGCAGCGGAAGCTCATGATTTTTCCCCTGCTCTTCGAGAATGGAGAGGGCTTGAAGGAAGCACTCCATTGCCCGGTCATCCTGATCGAGGGAGACGTACACGGTCCCGAGGTTGTTCAGATCAACGGCGATGTCCATTATCCTCCCGAGCTGTTTATCGATTGCATACGCCTGCTGATAGTATTCAAGGGATTTTCTGTTCTGCCCCCAGTTGTGATATACAATGCCGATACTGGTGAGGTATCTGCTGCGGGCAACATCATCACCGGTCTCCTCGGCTATGGCAAGGGCATCCCGGAAATGCTGCATGGCCGTATCGTAGGTCCCCAGTTCTTCATACACGTTGCCCAGCTCGTCAAGACTGTCGGCGATATCAGGCTTGCTGCCCAGTTCCTCCGCGAGGGCCAGCGCCCGGCGATGGTATTCCAGCGCTCTCTCATACTCTCCAAGTTTGGTATGGACGCGGCCCAACTCCGAGAGGTTTTCATAGATATGAGAAGAACGTTCCAGCTCTTCATTCAACGTGAGGGCCCGCTGGAATCTTTCCAGGGCTTCCTGATATCTGCCGTCACCCCAGTAGAGCAGACCGATATTCTCTTCATCAAAGGCCAGACGGCCTTTATTCCCGAGGCGTTCATCCAGAGCCAGCGCCGCCTGAAAACACTTCATGGCTTCAGCTCTGCGGTCCAGCTCCTTGCAGCTCTTTCCGAGCATTCTGTAGCTTATTGCAGCTTCATCATACATCTCCAGGGACTCGGCCAGTGCAATGCTCTCTCGATATGGATCGATAGCTTCCGCCTGCTCCCCTCTCCAGAGATGTACGGCGGCAATGTTGGCCAGAATAATCGACTCGTCCCTGTGGTTCCCGGCAGCTCTGGTCAACTCCAATGCTTCCTGATAATAGGGGAGCGACTCCTCATACAGGTCGTTGTCTATCAGGATCCACCCTATCTCCCGCAGATCTTCAGCGATCGCCGCAAGAGACCCGATCTCACGGTCGATGGAGAGCAGCCGCCGGTAATATTTG
>JBNGED010000154.1:0-3908 GCA_049975605.1 Sediminispirochaetaceae bacterium
CACCGCCTACATTTCCGCTCTCACCAACGAAGTTCCCACCAGCGCCAATGTCGAATACTACGCCAGAATTGTTCAGGACCGCAGCGTCCGCCGTCAGCTGCTGAAGATATCGACCACCCTCGTCTCCAGTTCCTACGATGAGGGGCTGGAGACCAGGGCGCTCATCGAAGAAGCCGAGCAGAAGATCTTCGACATTACCGAAGGCCAGCACACCGACTCCTACCGCGGGGTCCACGACATCGTGGCCGAGACGATCGAGGCTATCGAAAAGCTCTACCACACCAAGGACAGTTACACCGGGGTCCCGAGCGGCTTCGCCGACCTGGACAACATGACCAGCGGCTTCCAGAAATCCGAGTTCATCATAATCGGCGCCCGCCCTTCGGTCGGCAAGACCGCCCTGGCCCTCACCATGGCTGCCAACATGGCCATTCACCGTAAGGTGCCCGTGGGCTTCTTCACCCTTGAAATGTCGGACATGGCGCTGATGCAGCGGCTGCTTTCAAGTGAGGCCCGGATCAACTCGGACAAGCTGCGGACGGGAATGCTTCGGCCGGCGGATTTCCATAACCTCACCGAGGCGGCCGGACGGATCTACGAGGCTCCGCTGTTCATCGATGACACCCCCAATATAAAGCTTCTCGATCTTCGCGCGCAGGCGCGGCGGATGAAGAGCAAGGAGGGAATCAAGGTACTTTTCGTCGACTACATCGGACTCATCGAACCTGAGAGCAAGAACAACGTCCCCAGACATGAGCAGGTGGCCGAAATCTCCCGTTCATTGAAGTCATTGGCCCGTGAACTGGAGATGCCGATTATCTGTCTCTCCCAGGTAGGACGTCAGTCGGAAGGGAAGGCGCCGAGCCTGGCGGACCTCCGCGAATCGGGCTCCATTGAACAGGACGCCGATGTGGTGATGTTTCTGCACCGGGAACGCGAGGACAGCAGGGACCGTGGACAGGGCGGCGGTTCTGCCGGGACCGAGACAGATCTGATCGTCGCCAAGCAGAGAAACGGCCCGGTAGGCACCATAAAGCTTGCATTTTTGCCTCATTATACTAAATTTGAAGCATTCACGAGTAGGAATCCCTAGAGCAAGGAGTGCATCCGAAATGAGCATTAAAGATAACTACAATTTTGAGTTCCTGGTAAATGAAGCCGAGCGGCTTGTGCTCGAAGAACTCGAGCATCAGCTCGAAGACGAATCCAATGCCGATATATGCAAATGCGAAGAGTGCGTGCTGGATATGGCCGCCCTGGCTTTGAACAACATAAGCCCGATGTACCGGGTCTCACTCATGGGCACCCTCTATGCACATTCGCTGCAGGACAGCGATTATGCCGATGAGGTCATGAAAGTAGTGAAGGACTCGGTCAGGAAGGTGGCTAAAAACCCGTCCCACGATTGACCGGTTCCGCTAATTGAGCTTATTGATCCACTGGCTCGCTTCACGGGTAGCGTAATACGTGCCGTCGGTGAAGCTGACTACCCAGCTCAGATCTTCGAACACGTACAGGTTCATCAGCACTTTGCCGTTCATGATATTCCAGATGGAGATGGAAGAGTCCCCATTCAGGGAGTAGAGCATACCCGAATGAGTGTACAGCCTGCGCGGAATGTGTTCGACCTGTTCCATTGCAGTGAATCCGTCCCAGGTGAACATGTGAATATCCCCGTATCCGAGGGAGGTAAACAGCCTGGATGTCTCCGGGTCAACTGCAAGTGATGCTTCGTTGTCCTCTCCAGGGTAACTCAGCAGGGTTGAAACCCTGGTGAGGGCGCTGCCCTGGTGTGCCTTGAGTACCGTACGGATGCTCCCGCGCCGGTTCTCGAATCCGAGGCTGTATAGCGTACGGGCGACGGGATCGTAGGCCAGGCTGAAGGTGAGCAAGTTCCTGTCCGGAATGGGAACGGTCTCGCTGGTCCCGGGATTGACCGAAAGCAGGGTCGTGTTGATCAGGTCGGTCTGGTTACGGGCCAGGATTATCTGCTTGTCGAAAGACTCGACTGCCGACTGCAGTCCGAAGGAAGAGTAGGAGAAGAGTTCCCGTTCACCGAATGGGTCGATCACCCGCAGTTTACCGTTTTTTTCCAGCAGGAGAATGTCGTTCACATATCCGGAGACCGACTGGACCGGACCGGAAAGCGGTATGTCCAGGGGAGTGAAACGGGTCCCGTCGAAAAGATACAGAGTCGTCCCGGTCCCGCCCCGCGGGTACACGAGGAAGCGGTTGGATGAAACGGGATAGATGCCGGTCTCGGCCCGGAGAGGGTTCTCGAACCTTTCCGTCGAGTAGGAAAAATCCGAGCTCCCGCCCTGATCCAATTGACTGAAGGCTGCGGAACTGAGCTTCAGAATGTGGTCTTGTCCGGCAATCACCAGGGAGTCTCCGGAAAGACTGAGGCTGCTGACCTTGAGGAGTACGGAGCTCGAGAAGAGGACCGCATCGGCATTGTATATGGATTGAACATACATATTACCGTTTTCACGGCAGAAATATATACGTCCCCCGGCGCTGACGAGCGGCGGAGCGGCGAAGTCCGGTGCGGAATACGAGGGACCCGCTTCATTCAGGGAACGGGTACTGTTCCTCTGCTCAATGCGGAAGCTCTGAAACCTCGGGCGGCTGTTTTCAAGAAAATAGACCACAACCCTGTCCTGGCCGGGATCGAGAGAATACGCGCGGATCGATTGGAATCTCCTCTGTGATTCGATCGCGCCGGTTACGAGGTTGATCAGATACAAGGTCTCCGCTTTTACTCCGGTCATGTACACGCCGTTCGAGGAGAACTGCACGTCCGAAAGGTCCCCGAGTGTCGAGAAGGAGGTCTTCTCCTCTCCGTTCGTCAGGCTCCAGTATCTGAGCATGCCGGAAGGGCTGTACGTGAGGAGGGTCTTTTCGGATGAAGAGAGAAAGAGGCTGGAGACAATGCCGAAGCCCTGATCAAGGACCGGCTGCAGTTCACCGCTCTGCGAATCGAGGAACATGATACTCTTCCACTCGGTCCTTCCATACATGAGGTATGTGCCCTGGGGCGAATAACTGAGAAAGAGCGGGACCTCGTCGATCTTGTGGGAAAAGAGCTCCGTATCGGTCTCATAATCCCACACGCTCAGGTGAAAGGTGTTGATCCTGTCGGTCTCAACCAGGGCGACCTGAGGCTCGGTTGGATGAACGGCGACCTGTACGATGGGAAGATGCGAGATCTGCAGCTTGTGGAGCAGGGTCCCGCGGCCTGTCCGGTACGAGCCTATGTCCCACACCCGCAGAGTACCATCGTTCCCGACGGAGTAGAGCAGTCCCCTGTCCCGGTGGACTGCGTAGTCATTGATCGGCTGTGTGTGCCCGGTGTTTATCTGTATACCCTGGGCTGCCTGGAGTCCGGACAGTACGAAGACCGCTAAAATAATGCTGAAAAGAACTATTCTTCGTTTCACGACTCCTCTCCCTCCTCCAGCGATATTTTATTGATGGAAATATAGGGAGCTTCGGTAATCTGGGCATACACTTCATTCTGCATCCGGTCCTGGAGGGTGTCGAAGACTTTCTGATAGATATCCATCGGCAGCGATGTGACGCCGACCTCCTTCTCTTTGAGTCCGTAGATGTAGAATGAGAGCTGTTCGTCGGTACACTCCTCCAGGAGGATCGTGAGAGGCTCCGTCGTCTCCGCCTTTTCCCACAGGAGGAATTTGAGGATCTCGACCACCCGGTCATCGAGCAGCGACTTGAAGATGAATATCTTCTCCCGCAGTTCCGGATATCCGATAACCACTCTGTCCGAAGAGGAGCTGAGTTTGCCGGAAAGGTACCGAACCCGATCGGGTTCCGGAAAGTAGTCCATCGAGATCGGGCCGAGGGGTGACGGGACATTCTCGAGAAGAATCGGGAAATCGGGCTTGAGA
>JBNGED010000154.1:3918-5996 GCA_049975605.1 Sediminispirochaetaceae bacterium
TCGCAGCTTATCTGCAGGAAACTGCCGTCCAGGATCGCGTCAATCGTGTCCCGCTCCCGGGACACATCTATCTTTTCCGGAAAATCATGGGTGACCGTATTACCACAGTAACAGAGTGTTTCTCGCTGCATATGCTCAGACTCCTTTCAATACTTTTCAATTCGTAAATAGATACGAGATATCGCTGAATGTCGTCAGGAACAGTATCAGAATTATAATCACGAAGCCGACAGTCTGGTAACGGTAGAAGGTACGCGGACTCACACTGTTCCCCTTGATCAATTCTACCACTGATAATACCAGAAATCCTCCATCCAGGGCAGGGATCGGGAGAAGATTCCCGAAACAGAGTGCTACGCTCAACAGGCTCAGAAAGCGGAAGAGAGTTATGAATCCGTTGCTGATGCCCTGTTCGAAGCCCCGGGTAGCCACTTCGCCTACAAGGTAGGTAATCCTGACCGGTCCGGAAACAGCCTTCTGCACGTTCACTCCTGAAAAGAGGAGGGCGATCCCCTTGAGGGTCAGGGCGAAGGTCTCCACCGCTTCGCGGCTTCCCCGTACCAATGCCTGCAGGGGGTTCAGACGCGGGGAGGTCCGTGTTATCCCCCGGAAGGAGAGTCCCAGATCTACCTTGTCGTCTTCCGTGTAGAGGGGAACCAGCGTGGTGGTAAGTCGGGACCCGTCCCGTTCATATCCGAGTTCGATGGTGGAAGGATGGTCCGAGAGGACGGAGTAAAGATCGAGCGTATGTCTTATCGGCTTCCCGTTGGCTGCAACGATCAGGTCGCCCTCCCTGAGCCCGGCCGCCGCAGCGCTCTTACCGGGTTCGACTTCTCCCAGGACCGGGTCCACCCATGCGGAGACGCCGATTCGGCCGGCGCCGGTATCCCGGTCGAGTTCGGGGGTAATGGTAGTACTCCATTCGCTGTCGTCCCGCAGGACCGTCATCTCCAGGGTCTCCTGGGGAGATTGAGCGATGAGCCGCTGCAGGTCCGAGTATGTCTCTACCGGAGCGTCCCCGATGGAAATGATACGGTCCCCCGTCTGCAGACCCGCCCGGTCCGCCGGATTGTCGGTCTGTTCGAAAATGCCCGGATAATCGGAGATCATGATGACGCGGTTGTCGTACGTGTGGATCTTGAACCCGCTGTACCAGATGATGCTCAGAACCAGTACGGCAAAGAGGAAGTTGAACAGGGGCCCGGCTGCGTAGGTGATCATCCGCTTCCATACCGGGACTGAAAAGAGGGACCCCTCCTCGTGGGGAATCTCTTTGCGGTCTTCATCGATGGCCTGCTTGAAGAGTTCTTCCCCCTTCATCTTGCAGTACCCGCCGATCGGAAGCATGCTGATACGGTATTCCGTTCCCCTCCACCGGCGGGCGAACAGTATCCGTCCCCATCCGAGAGAGAAGGCTTCGACGGTGATGCCGCTCGCCTTGGCGGCCAGGAAATGACCCAGTTCGTGTACGAAGACAACGATCCCGAGGCCGAGAAGACCGAGAAGAATCGTACCTATCATTGCAGACGCTCCCGTATGGATTCGATGTGTGCGCCGGCCCGCTCCCATACCAGCCGGTGCGTGTGAACGGCTTCTTCGAAGGTGGATGGTGAAGAGGACCAGTTCTCCTGAAGGCTGCCTTCGACTACCGCGGCAATATCGGTGAATCTGATCCTTTCCTGCCGGAAAGCCTCCACCGCCGCCTCGTTCGCGGCGTTGAACGCCAGGGGATATGCTCCCTCCTGATCTACGGCCTGAAATGCCAGCGGGAGAATCGGATACCGGGCGGGATCGGCCTCTTCGAAGGTGAAAGCGGCGGCGGTGAAATCGATCATCCCGAAGGGAGAATCGTTTATGTCGGGAAAGGTGATGGCGTTCTGAATGGGAATACGCATGTCCGGATTGCTGATCTGAGCGTAGAAGGAACCGTCCACGGATTGTATCATCGAGTGGATACAGCTCTGCGGATGAATCAGTACGGAGATCCGGGATGAAGGCAGATCGAAGAGGTAGTGAGCTTCGATGACTTCGAGCCCTTTGTTGGCCATGGTGGCCGAGTCTATGGTTATCTTCGCCCC
>JBNGED010000155.1:0-5960 GCA_049975605.1 Sediminispirochaetaceae bacterium
GTTCCTGGAGATCCTGAAGAAGCCTGCCCCTCACCCCTTGTTCGTCTCATAGCTGTCAAGAACCGGCAGACCGGGAAGTTCCGACAGGTGACTGATCTCATAATCTATGTACTGCCGGTACTCCTCCGGATTCTTCCCCCCGGGATTGTACCAGCAGGTCTTCAGACCGGCCTTTTTTCCCCCCATGATATCCGAGACGAGATTGTCCCCGACTATGAGGACCCGCTGCGGATCGCTGATATTCAGCTTCTCCAGGGACATGTGAAAAATCTCGGGCTCCGGCTTCTTCACGCCCATTTCACCGGAGATGAACAGCTCATCGAAGAACTCCTCGACCTGCGTAACGGCAAACCTTCTGCGCTGCGTATCCTTGAACCCGTTGGTGAGGATGGCCGTCTTCAGACGCGGATGCTCTCTGACCCATTGGAGGAGCTGCAGGGCGCCGTCCTCCATTTCGCCTATCTCGGCAAAGTGGTGGAGGTAGAGTTCCCCAAGCTTCTTGGGGGAAATGCCGATGTGTATGCCGGTCCTTTCCAGCAGGATTTCAAAACGGCGGACCCGCAGCTCCGCGGTGCTCATCATGCCCTTCTCCACCAGCTTCCAGAGTCTCTGGTTCTCCTCCCGGTAGATCTGCAGGTACTCTTCCTTCACCTCAACCCCGCAGAGCTCCAGCGCCCTGGTCAGTCCGTGCCGTTCCGAAACCTGGTAGTTGATAAGCGTGTCGTCAAAATCAAACAGTATCGCCTCGATCATGTGTCCGCCCCTGTAATAAATTCCGGATTCAGTATACCCGGTTTGCCGCGCTGCGCATACCGCGGCGGCGGCTCAACCGCCTGTATGCCCGTATTCCCACGCCCGTGTTCCCACGCCCGTGTGCCCTCCGGCCCTCCGTCTATCCGCCCCTCCGCCTGTATGCCCTCCGCCTGTATGCCCTCCGCCGGATTTTGACAGGCGCCGTATTCGGGTATACTATGAATCTGAACGGCAGAGAAGAAAGGAGAAAAACGTGAAGACCTTCATTGACGACGATTTCATGCTGCAGAACGATCCGGCCAGACAGCTGTACCACGAGTATGCCTCACGGATGCCGATTATCGACTTCCACAATCATCTTCCGCCCCGTGAGATTGCGGAAAACACCTCATACCGCTCTATAACCGAGGTCTGGCTCGGCGGGGACCACTACAAATGGCGGGCTATGCGGAATGACGGAATCGACGAGAAGTATATTACCGGCGAGGGTTCCGACCTGGAAAAATTCCGGTCATGGGCCCGCACTGTCCCGCACACCATCGGCAACCCGCTCTACCACTGGACGCACCTGGAGCTCCTCCGCTACTTCGGTATCGACACATTGCTCGATCCTGATTCAGCGGAATCGATCTACGCAGAGGCCAACCGGAGGCTCGGCGAGGATGATTTCAGGGTCCGTCCCCTCCTGGAAAAAATGAGGGTAGAGGTGGTCTGTACCACCGACGACCCCGCGGACTCCCTCGAATACCATCGGGCTATCGCCGGAGACGACAGTTTTCCCATCAGGGTCGTCCCGACCTTCCGTCCCGACAAAGCCCTGGCCGTAGACAAACTGGAGACATTTCACGCGTATCTGGACCGGCTGGGACACGCGAGCGACATCGACATCTCGAGCTACACTGATCTCATCGAGGCCCTCGACGTCCGCCACGCCTTTTTTCATGAAAACGGATGCCGATCGAGTGATCATGCCCTCCTTGTGCCGGTGGCGGAAGGATACACCGAGCAGGAAGCGGCCAGGATATTCGCGGCGCTCCTCATGGGCGAATCGGTAACTGAACGGGAAATCCGCCTGTTTCAGACGGCCGTCCTTGTCGAGCTGGCAAGGATGAACGCCCGCAGGGGATGGGTCATGCAGCTCCACATCGGCGCCCTCCGCAACAACAACAGCCGGATGTTCCGTCAGCTCGGTCCCGATACCGGCTTCGACGCGATGGGAGACGGCCTGATCGCCGCGCCCCTCGCCCGCTTCCTCGATACCCTGAACGCCGGCGGAGAACTGCCCAGGACCGTCGTCTACAACCTCAATCCCCGGGACTACGAGATGCTCATGAGCATCATCGGCTGCTTCCATGACGGACGGATCCCCGGAAAAATGCAGCTCGGTTCAGGGTGGTGGTTCAACGATCAGAAGGACGGGATGGAACGGCAGATGAAGGCCGCAGCCAACATGGGGCTTCTCTCCCGCTTCATCGGCATGTTGACCGATTCGCGGAGCTTTCTCTCCTTCCCAAGACACGAATATTTTCGAAGGATCGTGTGTAATCTCATCGGTTCATGGGTCGAAGCGGGTGAAGCTCCCAACGACATGAAGCTGCTCGGCGAAATGGTCGAGGCAATCTCCTACCGCAACGCATCCGAATACTTCCGGATCACATAGATCGTTTATTCGCGGTACGTTACCACAAAGCCCTCTTCCACGGCCTCTATGGTCCCGATCAGCGGAATCTCCAGTTCCGTCTCCTGGGAGGTGACGACCGGGAAATCGTAGACATTGTTGCGGTGTTTGCATGCCCGTCCCGCGATAAATTCCCGGTGCCGGTCGAGGCGGCTGCGGCTGTATTCATTCATCGCCGATAGTTCCGATGGCAGGAAGTCCCGAATATACACCGTCAGGTCGGGACTTATCTCGTATCCGATCGAGTTCCGCCCTCCCGCAACCGCGGCCCGGATTGTCGTACCGGTCCCCGCGAAAGGGTCCAGGACGGTCTCTCCCTGAAGCGAGTACATGTGGATGAGGCGGTACGCCAGCTCGAAGGGGTAGGCGGCGCTGCGTTCCCTCAGTCGTCCGCCGGTGACTTTTTTCCCGTTGATGGCCTGTCGGGTCCCCTTGAATTCCCAGACATCGGAGAACCAGCTGTTCCGCTCCTCCCAGAAGAGGGCGCTGCGGCGGCGGAGCCGTTTCTGTTCATTGCTCCGGAACTCCCGTTTCCCGCCCTTCCTGAAGATCAGAACATACTCGTGTTCCAGAGTCACGTAAGCCCCGCCCGGCAGCATACCCGATCCCATGAACTTGGTGGGGGAGTTGGTCTGCTTGCGCCACAGGACATGCGGGAGCGACTGGAAACCGATGCTCTCCATGACGGAAATGACGCGTGCGTGGTTGGCGTAGAGGCGGAACCGGCCGTCCAGACTCCGGGTGGCATCTCCGATATTGATGCACACGATCCCTCCGGGTACCAACACCCGGAAACATTCCCCCCAGACAAGGTCCAGCAGAAGGTGCATCTTTTCGAAGGCCGCCCGCCCGTCTCCCTTCCCGAGATCCTGCCGAATAGTATGATCCATGCCTGAAAAATCCAGGTCCCACATTTCTATCATTGGATAGGGAGGCGAGGTTACCACAAGGTGGACACTCTCGTTCGCTACAGTATTCAGATCTTTCGCATCCGCGCAGTAGATGCAATGACGGGTCACCATAATGGGCAAAGTGTATAGTGGGGAGAGAAAAAGCGCAAGATTTGCCGCGGCTGTGCCTTTTTCTACCACTGGGTACTGTAATAGAGCAGCTTGTAATAGAGCCTCTTCACCCCGTCCCTCCTCTCGAAGGAGGGAGCAATTCCCTGGGGCAGGTACTTCTGATAGGTCGGAGCGGCCTTCCGGATTTCCGTTCCGTTGGCCCCCTGGTAGATATCCGCGAAAATAGCCAGTACACCCTGCACTACCTGTGAATCACAATTAACCCGAATACCAACCCGACCCTCCTGATTCATAGTGAACAGATACCTGACATGGAGGGAACATTCGTCTAAAATAGCAGCGGCGGCATCCTCCTGCTCGGAAAGCGGCCTCTGGGTACGGCTGAAGTTCACCAGATACTTCATGACTTCGTAGGAGGTCTTGAGATCATCGAGGAGATAGATGTAATTCTTCTGCCGCTCCTCCGGGAGAAGGCTCGAAACTGTATCGACGCTGTAACTCATAGTAGGTACAATAAAAATATTAGTGGAGATTATACTACATTTTTTTTATATTGAAAATTATTTTTATATGAGATGGAGAATAGAATGCCTTTACTCGTAACTGATTTCGACGGGGTGATCTGCGACAGCGCCTGGGAAAGCGTGCTCACCGGATACAACATGTACCTCAGGATGCAGCAGCCCGGCGGGCGCAGGATTACATCCCTGGAAGAGATACCCCGGTCCGTTCAGCTGGAATTCAGACGGCTGCGGGCCTACCTCCACGGGGCGGAGGACTTCCTCCCCATCATGCGGGCCGTACACTCCGACCGGCCGATTCATTCCGAGGATGATTTCAACTACTTTCGTGATAATTCTCCGGAGGAGATAGAACTCTCCAGGAAGCTGTTCTATACCGAACGGGATTATCTTCGTCAACATGAAAGGACCCTGTGGCTCGAACTGAATCCGCTTTTCCCCGGGATCGGAGAGAAGTTCGGCAGGCTCCATCCCTTTGAAAACGTTCATATACTGACGACGAAACGGTGCGAAGATGTAACGGAGATCCTTAATCATTACGGGATCGAGTTCCCGAAAGAACAGATAAACGCCGTCGATACAACCCGGAAGTTCACCCGCCTGACCGATATCGCCCGCAGCGCAGGCTGCGAGCTTCAGGATGTGATCTACATCGAAGACCAGATCAACTTCCTGCCGCCGGCTCTGGCTGCCGGAGCGAAAGTGTACCTGGCGGGATGGGGATACGTATCCCCCGAACAGCGGCAGATCGCCGCAGCCCATTCCATACCGATAATTGGATCCGCTGAATACGCAGGGATCGTTCGCGGCCTGTCCGGGGCCTGACACCTCGGCAGCGCCACGGACTTACCTGCGCGTGGCGGTGGATGAAAGCTTATGTATAATCAATCATCCTCGTAGAGCTCGTGGATCTCGTCCCAGGCCTCGGGGACACCGGCACGCAGCCTCTCCAGGAGGAGAAACTGGCTGACAAGAATGTCGATATTCCGCCTTTTAAACTCTCCGGGTGAAGTCTCCTGTGCATACTTTATTTCCTTGAACTCCTTGTCCTTCATGGCGGCTATACGGTCAATCTCCCGGTGGATATCCTTGACCCGATACCGCAGGAAACCCTTGACCGGCACGAACACCGGGAGCTGATACCCGATCTTCTCCAGATCCCTGGCGGTCCGTTCGATATCCTCGTCGGTAGCGAAATGAGTACTTCGGTTCAGTTCGTTCTTCTTCTGCTCTACAAAGTCATCTAATGAAAGCATACGACCTCCTTGCCACTCCTAACTATAACAGATTTTACCCATCAAATTCCAATACCGCTGAATTGCTATTTTGGATCGATGCTGGTAAGGTATGGAATCATGAACTACCGCTGTCTTCTCATAGACCATGATGATACCGCCGTCGACAGCACACCCTCGGTACATCACAAGGCCCACATCGAGCAGATGCACCGGCTCGGCCGGGAAGATCAGATACTCTCGCTAACCGACTGGTTCAGGATCAACTACGACCCCGGACTGGTACACTACATGAATGAGGTACTCCGACTGACCCGGGAGGAACAGCAGCTCTGCTATTCGATCTGGCGCGAGTACACTACCACCCTGGTTCCGCCCTTTTTCCCCGGCATACTCCCTCTACTCAAACGTTTCAGTACACAGGGAGGTATCGTAGTCGTTGTAAGTCACTCGGAACCGGATATAATACGGCGGCATTACACAGAGCAGCGTGAAATTCCGGGATTCATGCCCCATCTCATTATCGGATGGACCGGTGACAGGGAAAAAAACAAACCCTTCACCTGGCCGGTCGAAACGGTCCGCGAGGACTATGCCCTCTCCCCGAAGGACCTGCTGGTGGTGGATGATCTCAAACCGGGCATCACCATGGCGCGCGACGCGGGAGTCGCTTCGGTTGGAGTCGGCTGGAGTCACCAGCTGGAAGAGCTCAAGCAGGACATCCGCGCGTACAGCACCTACTATGCAGAGA
>JBNGED010000156.1:0-5939 GCA_049975605.1 Sediminispirochaetaceae bacterium
CCTTCAGAAAGAGATCCCAGAGTATAGTTCCAGGTGAGCGGACTGGGTCCCGACAATATCAGGTCAGTGAAATCGACCGCAGCATCAATTTTCACCCTGACGGCAGCAATTGAACCATCTGAGTCAGTCGCCTGCCCCTTGATCGTGGCGCCTCCATGGATGTATGGATCCGCCCCGATCGTGATGATCAAACCGGAATCCGGATTGGTATGTTCATCGAAAGAAGCGTTCGGGGCCCCGGGAGCAACCTGGACCGTGTGTATCGGACTTTCACCTTCGTTTCCAGCCAGGTCAGACACCGTCGCGGTAATGTTGAGATTCTGGCCGGGCGTAAATGCGGTATTGTCCCACAGGTAGCTGAACTGCCCGCTTGAGTATGAAATCCCCGTCCAGTTCGGTGCGGTAAACGGGCCGTAGTCTACTGTAGCTCCCCCTTCTTCCGCGACGGTAATAGAAATGCTCTGAACCGGACTGCCGCTGGATGCGTTGGTGATCTCGCCCCCGATCGGTACAGTACCTACCCCGACTTCGATTCCGTCTCCGGGATCTGCGTCGGTTGGTTCGTCGACGGTTACTACCGGATCAGTTGCGTCGTGTCTGAAGCTCCTGGTGACGGTATCGAAGCCTCCGCCGTCGCCTATAGCTTCCGTTATCTTGAACACGAGGTCGTATTCGCCATCATCGTAGGCACCGAAATCGACGTCATGACTCCAATCACTTCCTACAACGCCTCCACTCATGTCAGTATATCCAAAAATATCCGTCTGCGTAGAAGTGTCGACCATCTTTACCTGCGCGGACGCGACACTTGCCGTGGTAACGGTACCTTCGAATTTGACGATTCCGTCTGAAAAGTTTATATCAGGATTCGTCAGGTCGTCGTCCATAAGCTTCCCATCAGCCGCTACGGTGTCGCCCATGACCGGCGGATTGTCGTCGAAGGCGATTGCGATGGTCTTCACCGTCTCAGTCCCCGACTTGTTCACAGCTGTGACCGTGAGATCCACGGGTCCTGAATCTGTTATAGATGAAACATCGATTTCGATGACATTAGAGCCGGCTGCAGCCTCATTAGCGAGGGATTCAATGTGAACAGCAGGATCAGCCTCAGTAGTATCCAGCGTAACATCAATGTGATCCAGGGCTTCAAAAGCCGACACCCCGTCGTCGGCCTCGATCGTCACATCGAGAATGTTCCCCGAGAGGTCCTCGCTGGAGTCGATGTTCTGATCATCTACCGGGTAGGTAAAAGTAAATGCAGGAGCTGCGTTGACGATATACAGGGGGAAGTTCGTGCTGCCGGGCAAGCCCGCGCTGTCGGTGACCCGCAGGTAGGCTATGGTGGTCCCGTCTCCCGGCAGAATACCTGCCGTATCAGCCACGGTATACGACCATGTATCAGTTTCGCTGTCGTAATCCGCCTGGTAGAAGGTGACGCCGTCGAAGCTGATCTCGACCCGGTCCACGGCGTATTCATCCGTGGCGGTGCCGGTAATCACTGCGTTTGTTCCGGACAGCCAGACCGCGGTGTCATCGATACCCGGATCCAGATCCACATTGATGTTCGGAACGGTCTGATCCACGGTAAACGTGACGGGCGACTGTGAAGTATTGCCGAATTGATCCTTCGCAAGGATTGTCACGGTGTGTTCGCCCTCGCTTATTTTCGTCGTGTCGAGCAGGTAGTACCAATTGTTTGTGCCGTCTAATTTTACAGGACTGCCGCCGTCGACTATGATACTCACACTGTCTATCTGGTACTTGTCTGTGGCGATGCCGGTAATGACGAGCAGCCCTGACAGCACCTGATCCTCTTCGGGATTGATGATGGTGACATCCGGACCTTCGCTGTCCCTGGGTTTCGGTTCCAGTCCGTAGAACGGATTAGCCGGACAACCGCTCAGCATTACCAGAATTGCGAGTACCGCGGCCCCGGTTAAAGCGAGACTTCTTTTTTTCCAAATATTTATGTTCTTCATAGTGACCTCCTAAAAAAGACTCGCCCGTATGCCGATTCCCAGCTGGAAGAGCACATTCCCCTCCGTGGTCGAGACGAAATAAAAATCCTGTTCGAGGTATATAGATAAGGATGGAACATTCATGAAATCGATGAATTCGAACTCCTCGGCCAGGAAAGCCGCGGAAGCGACTTCTGAGTCGCTGGAGAAAAAGGTGAAAGATGTGCCGAGGGTGGCGTACATACCGAACTGCTCATTTATCGGCAGTGCAAAGATCCGTGCGTTGAGTTTCGTAGTAAGCGAAGTACCATTGTATCCGTCGCCGCCGGTGTATCCCAGCAGCACCTCCGGCCTGACGATGTTGTCCAGGAAGGCGATACCCGCTCCCAGGGCACCCATCGTGCCTCCGCCGAACTGGGCTGTGAAGAAAATATTGTTCACGAAGCCGCGGGTCGGACTGGACGTGCTCTCCGGTTGACTGACTTCAGTCGTCTGGGCTGTCAGAACCATCGGAATCATCAGCAGTATCAGAAACATGAATAATAAGCGCTTCATCGATCACCCTCCAATTACCAGTGCGTAACACTCTGATTATCGGTCGAATCTGTATATAATGTATACAATTATAAATGTAACGCTATATTTGGAAAAAACCGTGTTTAAGAAGAATTATTTCGGTGCTGGTATGAAGGGGAATCACAGCCGCCGGAGCGATACCGGCGGCCGATTTTTTAGCGCTAACCAATTTTAGCTAATCGAGACCCAGGAGCTTCTCCGGGTTTGTTTTGACCATCTTCTGCACATCGTCGGGGGATATTCCAAGATCCAGCATGCATGCAATGTACTGGCGAAGCCCCTCGACGGGGGTCGACAGTGCATACCGGCCGAAGTCGGTGGACATGATACATTTGTCCGTACCGATATCCTGTACGGCTTCAGCGACGTGACGGATCCCGCCGGCAGCCGTCTTTGACATTCCTTCATCCACTGAGCTGTACTCGGTCTCGACGTAGTAGTGCGTGAGCGGTATCATCTGCGCCGCGGTGTACGCCCCGATGGTATACTCGATGAAGGCGCCTTTTTTGGCCATCGTCTTGAGCTGGTCGATGGAAGCCACCTTGGACACGGAGCTGGATACGACAATTTTCTTGTACCCGTACTTTTTCCCCAGCTCTACTATCCGCATTGCCTCCTCCGGAGATACGTGTCCCGTGTCGACATAGATGTCCGGATGTTCGGCGACGAGGGTGAGCATTTCATCCAGTTCGGGAGGGATGGTCCCGTCAAGTGGAATACGAATTGCCCGCCCGAGTTCCTCTTCTCTGAACTTCGGATAGACTTCCGAGAGCGGCTTGAAGACCCCGTCGAAATATCTGCCCTCTTTTGCGGCCTGATAGTAGGTTGAATGCGCTCCGAAATCGAGGTATTTGGCACCATCGCCGTAATAGACCGCTGTCTTGAAGGCGCGGGGATTCATCCCGCCGTAGACGGTGTTGAGTATGAGCCCCCCATAGACATGGAAGCCTTCGACTATCTGATTGACCATCCAGGCGGTCCCGTTGCTCATTTCGAAGACGTCCTTCAGGACAATTGCCCGCATTCCCGCCTCGCGGGCCTCGATCGCCGCTTCGAACGGATTGACCCGGCGGGGGCTGCTCTTGAGGTGCGGTCCGGGATGAACATGAATATCAATAGCGCCCTGCAGAAGTTCCCTGGTAAGGGCTACCGAGCGTTCGGTTTTCAGACTCTCTTCTGTTTTCATTTTTTTCTCCTTTCTATTCAAATTATCTTCTACGGCAGCGCCGGTACCGCCCGGTTAAAAAAGGAGCGGCCGCGGAAGAATCAGAACTACCAGCTTGGTGAACAGCAGCCAGATGATGACCGTACCGATCAAACCGGGAATTAGAATCTTCTTTATGTTCCTGACAGGACCGCTGGTCAGCATTGCGATCAGCGCGGTGCAGTACAGGAAGCTCGACGTAATCAGTCCAATCCGCCGGACCAGTTGAAAATAGACTGCGCCTGTACATATGAGCAGCACGATTGTTTTCAGGTCCATCCAGTCGATGATCCTGGTTTTATTTTCCCTGAAATAGAACTGAAAGACGACACCGATCAGTATCAGCAGAATGAACGTCAGCTGAGGGAAAAAAGTCGTTCCGTATCCGGGTCCCGAGCTCCAATCGCCGTACATGGTGTCATACAAACCGGCGATACCAAGCAGGATGAATATAATTCCGAAAGCCCGTTCGGCGCTGTAATATTCTTTGATACTGCGATTCTTCATAGGTTATCCTTTTTTTCCTTTCTGTTTATTCACAGCAAGCATCGCCGCGGCTATGAAAGCAATCGCCGCCCCGTAGAACCCGAGAGCGATCGGGCTGGCAAACAGATAAGAGACATCCCCTCTGCCGATGACGAGGGCCTGCCGGAGAGACCGCTCCGTACCCGGTCCGAGAATGAAGGCCAGGACAAGCGGCCCGAGAGGGAATTTGTGCTTTCTCAGTATATATCCGAGTACACCCATCGTGAGCAGCACCCACACATCAAAGACCGAATTCCGTGCTGAATAGGTACCGAGCAGCGCAAGCATGAAGACAACCGGAACGAGGAATTTTGTCTTTATCATTGACAGCTTCGCATACAGGGGCAGCAGGAGGTGCGAGAGCCCGAGGTTCATGAAGCTGGCATACACCAGTACAATAAAAAATGCATACATGACGGGCGCATTCTCCGCGATCATTCTCGGCCCGGGAGTTATCCCCTGCATCATAAGCGCGGCGCCGATAAGCGCTGCGGTCGCGCTGCCCGGAATTCCGAAGGCGAAGAGAGGGACCAGTGAGGCGCCGCAGGTAGCGCTGTTCCCCGCTTCAGGAGCGGCCACGCCTTCGAGGCTTCCATGACCGAATTCGCTGCTTCTTTTAGATAATCTCTTCCCCAGCCCGTAACTCATGAATCCTGCCAGAGAGGAGCCCGCGCCCGGGAGCGCTCCGATGAAGGTACCCGTCAGACTGCCGATCAGAGTTGCTTTCAGGGTACTCAGGTAGACGCGAAAACTCATTCTGTCCTTGGCCGGATCGTAGTGCTCCATAACTCCTTCCGAAGCAGATCCCTGATCAGCAAGGTTCCCCCGGGCGGCTTCATCTTTTTCGCTTTTCTTTATGAGAGCAGTTTTGAACTGCATCCCCAGTTCAGATATGGCAAATATACCCACGAGTACGGGAACGAGCTGGAGACCGCCCCGGAGAACCGGAATACCGAATGTGAGCCTCGTACTGCCGGCCATCGGATCCATTCCTATGGCGCCGAGAAGCAGCCCGATTACCGCTGCTCCTATCCCTTTGAGGGGATTCCCCTGAGTCAGAAGCGCTATCAGCATGAGGGAAAAAACATAGAGAGCAAAGAACTCCCGCGGTCCCAGCATAATCGCTATTTTCGCCATGGGAAGTGCAAGAAATATCAGTGTCAGACTGGATACTATATCCCCGGTGACCGATGAATAGAGTGCTGTGAATAAAGCCCTTCTAGGCTGTCCTTTTTTCTTGGCTTTGTACCCGTCTTCGACCGTCGCCGCTGCCGCGGCAGTCCCCGGCACGCCGAATGAGATCGCGGATATCGAACCGCCGAACATACTCCCTTTGTATATACCAATCAGCATCCCGAGGGCACGGGTCGGCGACAGTGTAAATACAATCGGAAGGATGATAGCTATTGCAAGGTCCCCGCTCAATCCGGGGATTGCTCCGACGGTAATTCCGACAAAGACCCCGAGTATGCTGAACAATAGAACACCGAGGGTAAAAGCTTCCGCCATTGCCGTCTGCAAAAGCTCTACAAACTCCATCTAATCCTCCTCTTCAATCTCTGCAGGAATGTAAAAAGTCCGGTATGCACTTAACAGAGCGTCCCCCGCGGCAAACAGTGTGGAGAGAATTTCAAATTACGGAGGGGGCTGGATGAAACTCCAGCGTCCCCTCCGGC
>JBNGED010000157.1:0-2201 GCA_049975605.1 Sediminispirochaetaceae bacterium
TGAAAAAGGCGCAAAAAAGGCGCAAAAAAGGCGCATAAAAAGGCCGGGCGGCATGGTTCGGAAACCAGCCGCCCGGCCTAGAGAGTATCATGAGAAATCAGGACTCGTACACTTCGGGATTTACACAATCCGGGGCGTGTTCTCCGCGAAGCATCGCGAGCAGATTTCTCGCTGCCTTCAATGCCATGTTCGTGCGCGACTCATGGGTAGCAGAAGCGATGTGAGGTGTAACCACGATGTTGTCAAGCTTCTCCAGTCCGGGAGTGAGGAGAGGCTCATTTTCATACACATCGATGGCGGCGCCGGCGATACGGCCGTCCCGAAGGGCGTCGAGGAGGTCCTTCTCGCTAATGACCGGTCCTCTGGACGTATTCACCAGGTACGCACTCTGCTTCATCTTCCGGAAGGTCTCCCTGTTGAAGAGGTGGTGTGTAGAATCCATGAGCGGGACATGAATGCTGATGTAATCAGCACTGGAAAGCAGTTCTTCAAAGGATACTCTCTTCGCGCCACACTTCTCCTCCAGCACGGGATTGTCTACGACATCACTGTAGACGACCTTCATGTTGAAGCCTCGCGACTTCAAGGCCATGGCAGTTCCTATGCGGCCGGTTCCGACAACACCGAGGGTCTTCCCTTCTATGTCGCCGCCGATGAACTGGAGAGGACCCCAGCCCTGCCATTTACCGCTGCGCATAAAGGAATCCGATTCCACCACCCTGCGGGCGACAGAAAACAGAAGCGCCCAGGCAAGTTCAGCTGTCGCATCGGTCAGTACTCCCGGTGTATTCGAGACAGGTATTCCCCGCTCAGTGGCTTCCTTTACATCTATATTATCATAGCCCACTGCGTAATTTGCAAATCCTTTCGCCGAAATTGCCGTGTCAAATACCTCCGTATCGATCTTGTCGGTCAGGAGACAGAGGACCCCGTCGGCTTCCCTGATGTTTTCAAGGAGTTCTTTCCGGGTCAGGACCCGGTCGTCCGGGTTTACCTCGACATCACATTCCTGTTTCAGGAGATCGATTCCCGGCCGGGGAATCTTCCTGGTAACGTATACTCTGGGTTTTTCACTCATGTTATATCTCCGTCAGTTCTATTTCAGCTGGAAAAGGTTCGATTCGACAAATTCCCAGGTCTCCATGAAGTTGTCGCCGTGGATCAGCTGTTCAAGCCGTTCGGTGTCGATGGAGTCGAGAAGGTTCCATATTTTTCTGGTCACCCTGCTGTTGATCTCGAACATGTCCTTGATAGGCCAGCGGGTAGGCGAGGTGTCGGAAGTGAGGTAGTCGGAGTAGCCTATCTTCCGCAGATAGTACAGGAACTCGATGTATTCGAGCATGTGCTTGGAGCCGCTAAAAAAATCCCAGTCCCAGCGGGCGTCGTTGTCATTTATGTGGACGTACAGCTTGTAGGGACTGCGGTGAACCAGAAGAGCGGCTTCCGCGGGATTCTCGTTCCCGTATATCGAGTGCCCGAAGTCGAGGGTGATGCCCATATTCGGTGCATCCACCTCATTGAGGAGGAGAATCGTCTTCGCGGTGTCGTTGACGAAACACTTGGCGCGGGTTTCGCTCGGTTTGTACTCGATGTACAGGGGTACGTCGGGATTGTGCCGTCCAGCTTCGCGGAAGGATTGGATCAGATTGTCCCAGTACTCTTCGTAATCGACCTGGAAGCTGAACTCGTACCCGTCGCCCAGGGGACAGCAGGTGACCTTGTCGGCGCCGACTTCCTGAGCAAAATCCTTGGCTTCCTTGATAAAGCGGACCGCCTTCTTCCTGACCTGCGGATCCGGGGAGCTTATTCCGCCGTTGCGGAACTCGGGTTCCCCCTTCACGTTCACGTTGACGGCGGCGAGGGAGACGCCGTACTTCTCCATGAGCTCCTTCACCTGGGCCGCATCGCTGACCTCGTAGGGGTAGACGATTTCGAGTCCGTCGTAGCCCTCGATCTCACTGAGGCTCCTGAATTTGCCTTCCAGGTCGAGGGGCGTATTGTATTCGTGAAAGCGGTCTTTTGTTTTTCCCAAAAAACCTGCAATGATGGCCATTTTCAACATATGTGTCCTCCTTGTATATGGACCTTTATTTCTTCAAAATTGCCTGAGCCTTGTCCACGATGTGTCGGGCGGACAGGCCGTACTTCTCGATCAATTTGTAGTAGTCGCCGCTCTCGGCAAAGGTGTCTTCGAGCCCGAT
>JBNGED010000157.1:2301-5931 GCA_049975605.1 Sediminispirochaetaceae bacterium
TCTCGATCAATTTGTAGTAGTCGCCGCTCTCGGCAAAGGTGTCTTCGAGCCCGATATGATCAAAGGGGACGGGGAATTCCCGGAGAGAGTAGCTTGCCAGTTCATACCCCATACCGTTCCTCTTCTGATGATCTTCGGCGACCAGCAGCCGCCCGGTCTTTTCAATTGACTTTCGCACGGCGGCATAGTCGAGGGGTTTGAAGGAATAGAGATCAAGTACATCGGCCTCGATCCCTTCCCCGGAGAGGGTTTCCGCCGCTTCGAGGGCTTGAAACACGATATCCCCGTAGGTAGCGATAGTGATATCCCCGCCTTCACGGAGGAGCTTGCTGCCGCCCATTTCGAACCTGTCGTCCCTGGTGTAGATGTCATAGTAGGGGTCCCGCATCAGACGAACGAAGCATGGGCCCGGTGTCTGCATGACGATGTCGACGCACTTCGCGGATGAGACGGTGTCCGCCGGAACAAGCACCTTCATATTGGGGATCGTGGCGAGAAAAGCCATGTCTTCGCTGGCCTGGTGGGTAACGCCGTCAATGGCGGGGGTAATGCCGCCGTGGGAGCTGAGGATCTTGACGTTCAGATTCGGGTAACAGACGAAGGACCGCACGGCCTCGAGGGCCCGCATGCTGAGGAATACACCGTAGCCGGCTACCAGTACGGTACGTCCCTCCGCGGACATTCCGGCGGCGGCGTCCATGGTGTTGAGCTCCTGGATACCCATGTTGAAGTAGCGGGTGGGATACTTGTCGCCGAAGAGATAGGTGTAGGTCGAGTAGCCGATATCGGATTCGAAGACGACGAAGTCTTTGTCGATCTCCCCGTATTCAACCAGCCGCTCGGCGAAGGCCCGGCGGGTCGGTATCTTTGCTTTAGTCATGTTCATCTTCAGGCCTCCCCTTTGATTTCTTTGATTGCGATGTCGTACTCCTCAGGTTCCGGCGGCTTCCCGTGGAAACGCTGCTGGTTCTCCATCAGGGAGACCCCCTTGCCCTTCACGGTCCGGGCCACGATGCAGACGGGGCTGCCGACCGTCTCTCTGGCCTGTTCGAGTGCCTTGAGGACCTGGCGCATGTTGTGGCCGTCGATCCGGATCACTTCCCAGTTAAATGCTTCGAATTTTTTGTCGATGGGGTCCATCGGCATGATCCCGTCGGTAAACCCATCGTTCTGCATGCGGTTGTCGTCTACAATTGCTACCAGATTGTCCAGCCTGTACTTGTCCGCGGCGGCGGCGGCCTCCCAGACCAGGCCCTCCTGGATCTCACCATTGCCGAGAACGGTGTAAACGGTGTAGTTCTTTTTGGACAGCTTGCCCGAGAGGGCTATGCCGATCGACTGTCCGAAGCCGTGTCCCAGTGAACCGGAGCTGATGTCGACGCCGGGGGTCTTGCTGATCGGATGACCCTGCAGAATGCTGCCGAATTGCCGCAGCGTTTTGAGGGTCTCGATGGGAAAGTATCCCCGCAGGGCAAGACATGCATAGAGGACCGGGCAGGCGTGTCCCTTCGAGAGGACAAACCGGTCCCGGTCGGTCCATCGGGGATCCTGCGGATTGATATTCAATATATCGAAGTAAAGGGCCGTCATGATGTCGGCAGACGACATCGACCCCCCGATATGTCCTGACTGGGCGGTGTGTACCATATCGACGATGTGATACCGCACCTCCTTCGCCTTTTCAACGAGTAATGCAACCCGTTGATCGAATGTGAGCTTTTCAGCTATGTGCTGCATGATGTACCTCCATAAGCTTCTGGAAAATGGTCTTGAGAAATCGGTGTGCAAAAGAATACTCGCCTGGAACGGCCTCCTTGTCACATTTGATCTCGATGTCGTACGGACCCGAGTACCCCGCGGCCTTGAGGGAGGTAAAGACGTCGATCCAGGGGACCGTACCCCGCCCCGGGCTGAGTGAGAGGTTCTCATGTCCGAAGTTGTCGGAAAGATGCGTACACGCGATCCGTGTACCCAGCTTGGACGGAATCAGCGCGATGGCTTCCTTACACGCCCAGGCGTGACCCGTGTCGAAGTTATATCCAAGGTGCGGCGCACCAAGTGTATCGGCTATGTCCAGGAAACCGTCGCTGTTCCCCGCAAGGGAACCGGGCAGGATCTCGAGAGCGAGAGTGAGCGACTCCGCGGCAGCGAGGTCGAGAAGGCGTGAAAGCGTGTCGAGATAGTTCTTCTTCATACGCCGGAATTTTTCAGGCGAGAGATCCTCTCCCGCATGAAATTCGGGCTGCGGTATGGTCACGACCTTGCAGCCTGGAAAAAAGGAAGCAAGCCGAATAATCTTGCTGAAATCATCTATGAGCTCCCGGCTGTGAAAGAGGTCGGGACGGCTGAAGTAGCGCAGGAGATGGTGGGCGACGAACTGTGAAACCCTGAGATCGAGCTCCTGTATACTGTCGGCGAGGAGCTTTGCATGTTCATCGTCCCACTTCGGTAATTGCACGGGAGAAAAGGTCTCGAGCTCGACATGCGTGAAACCGAGTTCGGCAATCCTCGGAAGCTCCCCGATCACCTCTGCGAGGGTGAAATTCTCGGAAAATAGTGAAAGAAAATAGGCCGGAGAGATTCCTACCATTTGACTGCTCCATCAATATTGTATACAATATTTATAACACAATATACAGATTGTTGTCAAGGAGAGGTTGAGATATGGACGGGAAGCGGAAGATCATCATATCACTTGCACCGGTGGGGAATTTCCCGGCGGAAAACACCGAAGTAGTACTCACGCCGGACGGTATTGCGGTGGATGTCGAGGAATGTGCAGCTGCAGGAGCTTCTCTGGTCCACCTGCATGTAAAGGATTCATATGGGCAACCTGTCACGGACAGGAGCCTCTTCGATGCAGTGGTAAAAGAGGTCCGGCGGCGCTGCGGTGTCATCGTCCAGGGATCGACCGGAGGGGACGGGCACCTCTCCGCCGAAGAGAGGTGCGTGGTCCTCGATAACCCGGTTGTCGAGATGGCCTCTCTCAATATGGGATCGACCAATTTTTTCGATGGGGTCTATGTAAATGCTCCCGACGAGATACGGTACTGGGCGCGGCGGATGAGGGATGCCGGGATAGAGCCGGAGTTCGAGATCTTTTCTCCGGACATGATCGAGGCGGCCGCCCTGCTGTACCGGGAGCAGCTGGTTAATCCTCCCTACAGTTTTGGAATCTGTCTGGGTATTCCCTGGGCGATGCCGGCGGACGCACGGTACCTTTCCATCTGTGCGAGCCTTATGCCCGAGGAGGCCCGCTGGGGCCTGATCGAACACGCACGCTCGGATTTCAGTCTGGTGGCGGTGGCCCTCGCGCTGGGCGCCAGCTGGATCAGAGTTGGACAAGAGGACTCTCCCCAACGTTCGGACCAGAAGGACCAGAGGGGCAATACCATTCTGGTGCGGGAGGTTCGGGAGTTTATCGAGTCTCTGGGCTATGAAATTGCCTCGCCGCAGGAGGCCCGGAAGATTCTGGGGATACGGGAGCCGAATGTTCCCGGGACATGAGCATGGCGTACATATTACTTTACAGTATAACTATTTTTGAATACAATATTGATTATTCCGGACCAGTAGAGCAGGGCATATGAGAAAACTACAGTATGAAGATCTTCCATTGAAGGTATACAA
>JBNGED010000158.1:0-5901 GCA_049975605.1 Sediminispirochaetaceae bacterium
AATAGAGGCTGTGAATGATGAGCTTCAGAAGCTGATTCACCTCGGTTTTGAACTTGTGTTTGGCCATTGGACCGCTCCTTGTTTTGTATGTAATTTTATGGATATAGTCCGGGCTTATCCGTCCGGATCTCCCGGAGTCAATACACTGTTTTGTGAAAATATACAAAAAAAACATACCGGCGGCAAACCATTCACCGCCTCTTGCATAATCGGGACAGGAGGAGTATAGTTTCAGGTGCCATCATGGATGACGACGATCCTTTTCCATATAATTCCACATCCTCTTACATTCAGATAATCTCCGATCGATCGATGATCGGGGAGGGTGACTTCGTGTCTCTCCGGAGGCCCCGGTGATCATTCAAATCATCGCGATTCTGACCCTCATCGGGCTGTCGGCGGTTTTCTCCTCCAGCGAAACGGCTTTTACGTCCCTCTCGTACCTCCAGCTGCAGGATATCCTCAAGAACCACGGACGCGCGGGCAGGCTGGTGGAACAGCTGAGCCAGCGGCCCAACATCCTGCTCACCACCATCCTTATCGGGAACAACCTGGTGAATATCGCCGCATCCGCCATTGCGACCCAATTCACCATCGAAATGTTCGGCAACCAGGCCGTCGGAATCATGACCGGGGTGCTCACTCTGGTGATACTCATATTCGCCGAAGTGACTCCCAAGCAGCTCGCCATTCTGCACAGCGACAAGATCGCCCTGCGGATGGCCTACCCCATCAGGGCCCTCTCTCTGCTGCTCTATCCGGTCATCAAGCTGATCGGTTTCATCAGCTCTTCCATCACCTCTCTTTTCGCTCCGGAAGAGAAGGCCCGCATTTCGCTGGACGGAATCCTCCACATGGTACATCTCGCCGAAAGGGAAGGGGTCGTGGAGAACTACGAGACCAGGATGGTAAAGAGCGTCTTCCGGTTCAACGACACCCAGGTGCAGACTATTATGACCCACCGCACCGATATTTTCAGCCTGGAGGCCGACCGCACGCTGCAGGACATCCTCAAGGAGATAACCAAGCGCGGCTATTCCCGGATACCGGTCTACGACGACAACCCGGAGCACATCGTCGGTATCCTCCTCGTACGGGACATGATGAGGTACATCGCCGAAGGCTCGGGGGACACCCCGATCAGGGAGATCATGACCGAACCGATCTTCGTCTCGGAGACCAGAAAGGTGAACGAACTCTTCTTCCTCTTCAAGAAGGAGAAGCTCAACATCGCCGTCGTTATGGACGAGTACGGCGGGCTTGCGGGGATCGTCACCCTCGAGGATGTTGCCGAAGAGCTGTTCGGCGAGCTCTACGACGAGAACGAGATCCAGGGCTGGGAAAAAATCACCCCTCTGGGCAACAACCGGTTCCGCATTACCGGAGACACCTCTCTCCACCAGATTACGGACCGCTTCGGCATCAGTTTTTCCCACAGCAAGTACGTCCAGACCCTCGGGGGCCTGCTGATCGAGTACCTTGGCACGATCCCGGTGCGCAATCAGAAGATCACCACCCCCAACGGCGACTTCATCGTGGAGAACCTCCGCAGGAAACGGATCGAGACGGCCATATTCACGCCGCGCCGAACAAGTGATTGACGTAATTTTTTAATGTGAATATGCTTCACCCCATGAGCAAGTACCCTTTCACACGAATCGAAAAGAAATGGCAGGATTTCTGGGAAGAGAACAAGACCTTCAAGGTAAGCGAAGATCCCTCCGTACCCGAAGATAAGCGCCTCTACGTACTGGACATGTTCCCCTACCCCTCCAGCCAGGGCCTCCACGTAGGCCATCCCGAAGGCTACACCGCCTCCGACATCTACAGCCGCTTCATGCGGATGCGGGGATACAAGGTCCTCCATCCCATGGGATTCGACTCCTTCGGTCTCCCGGCGGAGAACTACGCCATCAAGACCGGCACACATCCGCGGATCTCCACGGAACGGAACATCGAACTGTTCACCAAGCAGATCAAGACCCTCGGCTTCAGCTACGACTGGGACCGGCAGGTCTCCACCCACCGGGAGGATTACTACAAGTGGACCCAGTGGATATTCCTCAAGATCTACGAGCAGGGGCTGGCCTATGAAGACGAGGCCCCCATCAACTGGTGTCCCTCCTGTAAGACTGGTCTGGCCAACGAAGAGGTCAAGGACGGGAAGTGTGAACGCTGCGGCGCGGAGGTCACCCGGAAGAGCATCCGGCAGTGGATACTGAAGATTACCGAGTACGCCGATCGTCTCCTCGAAGACCTGGAACTCCTCGACTGGTCCGAATCAATCAAGGCCATGCAGCGCAACTGGATCGGCCGTTCCGAAGGGGCCGACGTCAAGTTCAGGCTGGCCGATGACGACGAGGAATTCGAGGTCTTCACCACCCGTCCGGACACCCTGTTCGGCGCCACGTACATGGTACTTGCTCCCGAACATCCCCTGGTGGAGAAGATCACCACCCCCGAACAGCACGACGAGGTCAAGGCCTACCTGGAAGAGGCCCAGAAGAAGTCGGACCTCGAACGGACCGACCTGGCCAAGGAAAAGACCGGCGTGTTTACCGGCGCCTACGCCGTTAACCCGGTCAACGACGAGCGGATCCCCATCTGGGTGGCCGATTACGTACTCATCAGCTACGGTTCGGGCGCTATAATGGCCGTACCGGCCCACGATCAGCGCGACTGGGAATTCGCGAAGGAATTCGATCTTCCCATTATCGAGGTACTTAAGGGCGGAGATGTGGAAAAGGAGGCCTTCATAGGCGACGGTCCCCATGTTAACTCCAGCTACCTCGATGGACTGAACAAGGAAGATTCGATCGAGAAGATAAACAACTGGCTCGAAGAGCGCGGCCTCGGCAGACGGTCCATCAACTACAAGCTCCGGGACTGGATATTCAGCCGCCAGCGGTACTGGGGCGAACCCATTCCGATCGTTCACTGTGATAAATGCGGTATCGTACCCGTGCCCGAAGAGGAGCTGCCGCTGACGCTCCCCGAAGTCGACACCTACAAGCCCACCGGCACCGGCGAATCACCGCTGGCGGCCATCGACGAGTGGGTCAACACCACCTGCCCGAAGTGCGGCGGCCCGGCCAAGCGGGAAACCAACACCATGCCGCAGTGGGCCGGCTCATGCTGGTACTATCTCCGCTATCTTGACGCCCACAACGACAAGGAGCTCGCCTCCCTGGACAAGATCAAGTACTGGATGCCGGTAGACCTCTATGTCGGAGGGGCCGAACACGCGGTGCTCCACCTGCTGTACGCCCGTTTCTGGCACAAGGTCCTCTACGACATCGGCGCGGTGAACACCAAAGAGCCCTTTCAGCGCCTGGTGAACCAGGGAATGATCCTCGGCGAGGGGGGCGTCAAGATGTCCAAGTCCCTCGGCAACGTAATCAATCCGGACGAGATCATCAAGGACTTCGGAGCCGACTCGATGCGGGTCTACGAAATGTTCATGGGACCCCTGCAGGTCTCCAAGGCCTGGTCGACCAAGGGTCTGGCCGGCGTACACCGCTTCCTGGACCGTGTCTGGAGGGTATCCGAACGGCCGATCATAGACGAAGAGCCCCCCAGGAAGTACCTGAAGCTGCTGCACAAGACCATCAAGAAGGTCTCCCGGGACACCGGGCAGCTTGAGTTCAATACAGCCATCGCCCAGATGATGATCTTTATCAACGAGATTTTCCAGGAGAAAAAAATCTACAGAGCCCTCTGGGAACCCTTCGTCAAACTGCTCTCTCCCTATGCCCCGCACATCGGCGAGGAGATGTGGGAAAAACTCGGCAACGCCCCGTCGGTATCCGACTCCGACTGGCCCGAGTGGGACGAAGAACTCACCGTGGAAGACGAGGTGACAGTGGTTCTGCAGATCAACGGCAAGGTCAGGGCCAAGGTCGAGCTGCCCGCGGGAACCGGGGTCGAGGACCTCAAGAAGACCGCCATGGAGAACGAACGGATCCAGCAGTGGATCGACGGCAAGAACATCGTCAAGGTGATCGCCGTGCAGGACAAGCTGGTGAATATAGTCGTCAAGTAAGGTTCTCCCGATTCAGAACCGACTCGAAAAGTCCGAGAGGCTGCCGATCACATACCGGCAGCCTCCTTTTTTTTCCGAATAGATATGCAGCTCGAGACCGGTGCCGGGCGAATAGAACCGCGTACATCCGGACAGGAGCCCTCCGAACTCCACCAGCCAGGACCCCGGCTCCGTGCCGGGCCGTCCGGCTATGCTTCCCTTCCACAGACTCGTCTCCGGAATCCAGTCCGACGACGGAAGCGGCAGTTCCTCCGCATCGATCTCCGGAGACCTGCGGATCCCGCGGTAGTTGAGGGTCCCGGTCAGTATTGCGTGCCGTATCCGTACCACATCACAGCTCCAGGGATCACCCCCTCCCTCCTCCAGGATAGCCCGCTGCAGCTCTTCGATATTGACAGCCCCGCAGCGGCCGCTCAGGCGCCACAGGGAGAGCATCATTTCGGCCAGAGGTCCGTACTCTTCCTCGAGCTGCAGACCGATCTTTCCGTTCCATCCCGGGGCCAAGCCTCCGGGCCGGCCGCCTTTCCAACCCGTGATCCCCGCGAATCCTCCGCACGGCTTGAGCCTTCCCAGAGGATAGGCTGCAACGGGCACCCCGTATCCCCGGGGCAATCTGATCTCCGTCTGCCGCAGCCCCGCCGGCAGACTTCTCGTCCGGACTTCCCCCGCTTCATCGGGATAGACGAGGACCCACCCGGCCCGCACTCCCGCCGTCTCCCATGGAGTCGCCGGCACCTCCACCACCGCGGTGAGCTCCGGATAGAGCAGGCTGCAGCCGGGCCAGAGGAGCATCCCCGCGAGCACCAGCGCCGCCCGGCGGGTACCCTCCCCTGCGCTCTTCATGAAACAACTCCGCATACTTCTTCCTCCATGTAACAGGAGGCCCGGAAGATTACCTCTGATTGAGATGCACTACAAAGATTCTACCTGTTGTTTGTAGATCTCCCGTATTTCGTGGAGCACCTGCAGGTACTCGGGGGACTGGTAGTCACGGTAGGTCCAGGGCAGCGGCCGGTACTGCTTGCGGGTGTAGATGAGGGTTATCTCGGCGAAGATACCCCGGGTGAGGGGGACGCGCTGGGCGTTGTCTTTGGTGGATGCCAGGATCAGTTTGCCCAGAGAGAGAAGTCCGGGATCGATGTTCGTCTTCCGCTTCCCCTCTTCGACAAACCCTTCTTCAAGCTGGTTGGTCCGGATCTTTATCCCGGCCAGACGGTCGGGAGGAATCAGTTCCTTGAAAGAGAGAAAAATTCTCCGGATTCCCGGTCCCATTTCAGCGTTGTAATAATCCGTGTAGGTGAAGGGAATCATACTGCTGCGGTAATCCACCGGGCCGAACTCCCGGACCAGCACTTCCTCGACCTCTTCGAGCTGATCGGGACGGGTCGTGAGGATTCCGGTAATCAATTTTTCAGGAGTGAAGGGATGAATCTCTCCCACTATTCGCCTCTGTGTCGAAAGAGTAGTATTCCGCGAACCTGTTTATAGTTGTCACGATCTCCATATTATACGATAATAAAGCCACGATGGAAGAGAATACCGATTTTTCTTACATGCTCGAAACAGCGCTGCAGAAATATCGAACTTCCCTGGAGAGAAAGGACCTTCAGAAGCTCAAGGAACAGTTCCGTTTCTACCACAACTCGTTCAAATCCTTGTATGACGTACTGATCCAGAAGGGCCTGCTCAACACCGACCCCTACAAGCACGAGCACAAGATATCGGATGTCACCATCCCGCCGACCGGCCCGATGAACGAGTCGGAGAAGAAGGACACCCTCAGTCAAAGGCTCTCCCTGTTCGAATCCATTCTCGAATTCCTCAACAACTACTACCAGTTCCAGATCGACAACCTGACC
>JBNGED010000159.1:0-5468 GCA_049975605.1 Sediminispirochaetaceae bacterium
CCTTCCTTCTTCAGCGATTCAACGAGAATGCGAGCACCCTTCATTGTCTCCTCCTTTATTTACTCTTCCTTCTCAGAGAAAATAACAGGAATTGGTACCCGCCCCCTCAGGGAGCTTAAAGTCCGGCCTCTGTATGCACCTATCCGCCGCGGATATGGCTATACAGCGTGCCGTGAGAGTCGAGGTAGTGTCGTTTTCCTGTTATTTTCTCTGGGCCTGCTGTTACTTAGCAGGTAGAGTCAGCCGTATTACTACGGCCGTAACAGTACGACATACCCCGCTCACTGATAATGAGCAGAATTATTAGGGATAGAATGAGAATGATGGGTAGAGATATAATGCTCGCAATAATAATGATGATGCCTAGAATGAGACCGGGAAGAATGTTCATCATAATAATCATTGCGCTCCGCATTGGTATATCTCCTTGAACGGAAAAAAGTATAATTAGAAGTGAAACTATCAATAGTAACGCTTTATGTCAATAGAGTATTCGGCTTTTATTCGGTTATTAACCGAATTTTTGTAGAAAAAAGAAGCCGTACTGTATGAGTACCATTGCCGGCGGCAGCCACGGCCTTATCAGCCGGGTTTTCGCTTCCGTCCCGCCTCCGCTCCCGCCGGCGACGCCGACTTCACCCGCGATGCCGCTATCATTCACGCCGGCTGGTTTCACGCTCGCGCCGCCGACTTCACCCGCGCCGCCTGATCCCGTGCTCCATTCGAGCAGTCTCTGATCGAGATTGAGCAGCTTCTCCCTTACAGCCTGCATCAATCCGCCGGATCTGCTCTTTTCAAGTCTGACCGAACTCAACTCCTCGAAGTAAAAAAACACCCTGTAGAACAGCCGCCCGGCTTTGCCGGGAATTTTCAGCCTCGAGGAGATGGTGCATCTGGAGAGGTATACCATCCCCACGAGGTTCAGGCCCCGGGTCAAGCCCTGGAACAGCGCCCCCTCCGTAACGGGAAAACTTCCGGCATACAACAGAACCTCCCCGAGGGGGCTGAGTACTGCGGCCGCCGTCACGGTGACGACGATTATGACCCCGGGAAGAATCTTCACCCTTTTTCCGAGCAGCCCTCCGTATAGCAGGAAGAGGGCCGTCTGTACCGCCTTCAGAACCGGGTCCGGCTGCAGGATGAAGGGCGGGATCATGATGAGGCCGCTCCACAGAAGAAGGAGATCTGCCCCGGAATTCCCCCGTTCCATCGCACGCTCCTCACGGTTGGATATCCGCAATCCCCGGGCGATACCCGAATCCGAATCGAAATATCCCCGCAGCCATCTCGACCGGCGCAAAATATAGCCGGCCGTGAGCCCTAGCAGAATGCCGCTGATCGTCCCTATCAGCAGGAACGGAGGCGCAATCAGGCGGGTACTGCGGCCGAATATCAGCCAGGCTGCGAACAGAAGCTGGGCACAGTTGCTGCCGAAGGCGCCGGCGACACTTATTCCCGCCAGAGAGACCCACCGCGGGTAGGCCCGCCTCAGAGACAACATTATCATTCCGGAGGCGACGCTGCCTACGGCTGAGAAGAGAAATACATATGAGAACAGGGTCCCGGCCACGATCGCCTGTCCGAAAATTTTCAGCATGACCAGGAGAAGAAATTCCCCGGTCTGAAAAAAGGTAAGTGCAATCAGAAGGGGCAGGTTCGCCAGTCCCAGACGAAAGAAGGGGAACGGCTTCGGAATGACCAGCTCGACGATCGAAAGGAAGAGTGAAATGGCGGCGAAGAGCGCTATCGTATCGAGCCGCGGCGCACCTGCTTCGGCTCCGTCAATCGATGAAGTCATAGATATCCATGCCGCCGCTCAGATCGGGCGTGTCGATTTCAATTATTGAAGCCAGGTAGGGAATAATCGTATCGACCTGCTTGTACGATCCGTCGGTGAACCTGAACCAGCCCTCATCCCTGTCGGAATCGTACTGATACTCGGCGATAAAAACTTTACCCATCTGCAGCTCCAGGCGGTACCACTGTCGGGGTTTCAGAGACCTGTTCATCCTTCACTCCAGGTTGACCGGGGTATACCCCGGCACGTATGATTTCAAATACCCCCGTCCATCCCGACTCAGATATATCTCCTGCTCCAGTGTGACGCAGATCGCCTCGAAGAAGGGCATGTCATTGATCAGCTGCATGCCGTGATCCAGTCCTCCCGCGGCGAGGATAAGAGCCAGGGCGTCCGCGGTCACCGCTTCCGGGCCGACAACCGCCGCGCACCACAGGGACGTTCTGACAGGGTACCCGTTTCGGGGATCGAGGATCAACCGTTTCCGGGGATAGATGATGGCAACCGCCTTGTTTCTGCAGTCAGTCAGCTTCAAAACCGGCTCAAGATCGGCATCTAGAATGACGGGATGTGCTTCTTCATGGATGACATCCTCACCCTGTCTCATGATATACCGGGATACATCTCCGTAGTGCATGACCGCAGAGATGAAATCGTGGTCAAGTAAAAACTCCGTACAGCGGTCGAGGAGGTATCCGTCAACAATCTCTCCGGGGTCCAGCTCCATTCCCGGCCTTCCCAGGAAAACCTCCCTGGTGCGGGGCCTGACACTGACTTCGCCGTATCGGACCTTTTCGAGAACGCGGTAGACTTCGTCCCGTGAAGGAGAACGGCTCGAAGGCCAGAATCGTCTCCAAATCCTGTAAAGCGGCGCAGCGGTCGGGTCGTACAAACCGCTGCTGATCCGGGCCAGGTTGAGACTCTTTTCAATGAGAACATAGAGCTCCTCGTCCACCTGCACCCCCCTGTTGCCGGACATGCTGCTCAGCAGGGCGAGCTGGGAGTTCTCTTCACCCCCGTCTATCCGTTCCCCGAGCAGTACTGCCGTCCGGGTCAGTTCCCGGACAATTTGTTCGCTCCGCCTGCCATAAACGGCAACAGACATGGGTCGACCGATAAGGGTAATTTCCCTTCTGCAAACGGGAGTCTCCCGATCAGTGCAGCCGTCGATCGAGATGACAATCAACAGCGCAAGGACCGATAGGACGATCCTCCTCCGGAAAGTCTTCTCCATACAGGTAGCATGCCCCCATTACGGCAGACCGGTCAACTCAATTTTTCATGAATATTGTGCTTCAAAAGAGCACTATTATCTATTACAATACAAAAATATATATCTTCGTAGACGGCGGTTGAAGCAGGAAGGAAGCAGGAAGGGAGCATGGCGGAACGGACGGCAGTGGTGAACAACGAAGCGGGCATCCATGTACGCCCTTCGGGCGTAATTATTGGTGAAGTAAAGGATTACCCGGGTACTATTACCGTCGAAGCGAACGGATTCTCCCTTCAGCTCAACAGCGTGATGAGTCTTCTCTCTCTCGGCCTGGTGCAGGGCGACGAGGTCCGGCTGAAGGTGGAAGGACCGGAGGAAGAAGAGTTCAGCGACAAACTCGTGGAATTATTTGAAAAAAAATATGACTTTCCAAAAAGGAGTTAGCCCATGGTGAGGTCCAAGAAAGAGATGAACACCGAGCTGCGCGAGCACATGCGGGGCGGGGAAGGAACTGTATCCATCACCCATCTGGTTGAAAAGGAACAGCTTCACAACTGCCGGCTCATGTCGAGCATCGAGATCCCTATCGGCGCCGGTATCGGTCAGCATACTCATGAAAACGAAACGGAGTACTACATCATCATGGAAGGAGAAGGCAAGGTCATGGAAGCGGATGGCGAGAAGACTGTCGGTTCCGGAGACGTGGTCATCACCGGACACGGCGAGTCACACAGCATCAGGAACATCGGGTCGACTCCATTGTTCATGATTGCGATTATCATCACGCACTGATCGATTTCAGTTTCTCTCTTATATTCTGATCGTAGGGAGGTATCGCACCGCTCTGCGAGGCAACGAAGGAACTCACCTGTGACGCCAGTTCGGCGCCCTTCTTGGTATCTCCGGTGTGGTAGTAAGCGAAGAGGAAGCCTGCCGAGAAGCTGTCTCCCGCCCCTACCGTATCCGCCACCTGTACATCTACTACCGGTACGTGTATGTAGCGTCCCTCCTGATAGACCGAAGCGCCCTCTTTTCCGCGGGTGAGAACGGTGGTGTGAATGTCCCACTTCTCCTCGGCCATTTCACAGAACCGCCGGTCCATGTATTCTCCGCCCAGAAGCATCTCCGAGATGACCGGCACTTCCTCGTCGTTCAGCTTCAGAATCGTCGTCCTGCTCAATGAATCCCGAAGGATCTTCGGGGAAAAATAGTCCAGCCGCAGGTTTACATCGAAGAAGAGCTCTCTCGGGGCGGCGGCCTCCATTACCCGGTGGAGCTCCCGGATGTTGCCCTCCGTGCGCTGCGCCAGGGTGCCGAGGGCAAGCACGTCCCACTCTTCGCCGCCGATTGCCTCCATCCGGTTCCGGTCGAGTTTGATGACGTCCCAGGCGCTGCCTTCGCGAATTTCATAGGTCGGCTTTCCGCGGGAATCAAGGCTGACCATCACGATCCCGGTGGGATGATCGGGATTCCTGCCGATGAGATCGGTCCGTATCCCCAATCTCCGGACCTCATCCAGGGCTCTTACGCCCCGGTCATCTTCGCCCACCGCCGACACGATCGCCGCTTCGGCCCCCATCTGTGCCAGATGGGCGGCGCAGTTGAAGGGGGCGCCCCCGATGTGCTCTCTCCCCTCGATGATATCCCAGAGAATCTCGCCGAATGCCAGTACTTTCATACCCCTACTCCCGTGTAAGTTTTCGGTATTTTATACGGTGGGGAGTGTCCGCCTCTTTGCCGAGCCGTCGGTGGCGGTCTTCTTCGTATTCGCTGTAGTTGCCGTAGAAGAAGCGTACCGAGCTCTCCCCTTCAAAGGCCAGAATGTGGGTCGCCACGCGGTCCAGGAACCACCGGTCGTGACTGATGACCAGAACACAGCCGGCGAAGTTGACCAGACCGTCTTCGAGCGCCCGCAGGGTATTTACGTCGAGATCGTTGGTCGGTTCGTCGAGGAGGAGACAGTTGGCGCCGCTCTTCAGCATCATCGCCAGCTGCACCCTGTTGCGTTCTCCGCCGGAGAGGACTCCCACCTTCTTCTGCTGGTCGCTGCCGAGGAAGTTGAACCGGCTGACATAACCCCGCGAATTCATGCTGCGCTTCCCCAGGTCGATCTCCTCCTTGCCGTCGGATATCATCTCCCATATGCTCTTGTCCGGTTCCAGAACATCCCGCATCTGGTCCACGTGGGCCAGCTGTACGGTATCGCCCACCCGCAGAGTTCCGCCGTCAGGGGTCTCCATGCCGGTAAGCATCCTGAAGAAGGTGGTCTTACCGGCCCCGTTCGGACCGATGATCCCCACAATTGCTCCGGGCGGCACGGAGAAAGTCATGTCATCAACCAGGATTGTGTCGCCGAAGCCCTTGCGCACTCCGTCGGCCTCGATGACATTGTCCCCGAGACGCGGTCCGGGGGGGATAAATATCTGCAGGTCCCGCTGCCGCGCCTCCTGGTCCTGC
>JBNGED010000159.1:5478-5895 GCA_049975605.1 Sediminispirochaetaceae bacterium
CGGCCCTTGGGAGCCATTCGTATCCAGTCGAGTTCCCGCTGCAGCGTCTTCTGCCGTTCGCTCTCCTGCTTCTCTTCGAGGGCCAGCCGCTGCTGCTTCTGTTCGAGCCACGAGGAGTAGTTGCCCCTGTAGGGAATACCCCGCCCCATGTCGAGCTCGAGGATCCAGCCTGCCGCGTTGTCCAGGAAATAACGGTCGTGGGTGACGGCGATTACGGTTCCGGGGTACTGCTGCAGGTGCTGCTCCAGCCAGCCTACAGATTCGGCGTCAAGATGGTTGGTCGGTTCATCCAGCAGCAGGATATCGGGCTGCTGCAGCAGAATCCGGACCAGCGCCACACGTCTGCGTTCGCCTCCCGAAAGATTGTCGACCACCCGGTCCTCGGGAGGACAGCGTAGTGCGTCCATAGCCAGCTGC